>JADZBY010000720.1 GCA_020851855.1 Anaerolineae bacterium | reverse complement strand
GATTCGGCGCTCGTCCATGGGGACGATGCCCAACGCCGTGCGCTTGAGTTTGGCTTCAATCGACGCCACGGCGATGTTCACCTTGGCGCGTTCCAGGTCGCCGGAGTGGCGGTTCACGACGAGCACGGTCTTGTTATCCGGGTACTCCATGCGGTCAAGCAGAGTCATCAGCGCCAGCGTGTTCTTGACCGAGGGCAGCGTCGGATTGACCACCAGCATGATGCGCTCGGCGCTGTCGAAGATGCTCAGCGCCATCGGATCGAGCGCGGTGGGCAGGTCGAGCACGATGAAGTCGAACATGCCCTTCAGCTTCTCGATCAGGGTGGGCACTTTGTCCGGCGGGACAAGCTCCGCTTCTTCGGGCCGCGTCGGGGAGAGCAGCACGCGCAGGCCGCTGTCGTGCGTCAACAGCACGTTTTCGGCCAGATCGGGGTCAAAGTCGTCCACGCTCTTGATCAGGTCAACGATGGTCGCCTGTGGCTTCAGATTGAGGAAAACGCCCACGTCGCCCCACTGCAAATCCAGGTCGATGAGCAGGACTTTGGTGTCTTCCTTGAGCATCAAGCCCGCCGCGACGTTGGTAGCCACCGTCGTCTTGCCGACTCCGCCCTGTGGGCTGTACACAGCGATGACGTGCGTCTCGCGGCCCGCCTGGTGCAGACGGATTTTTGGCAACCCCGCCGAAGGCGCGCCGCCGGGTATCGCGACGCGCTCGCGCCAGTCGCCCTGAATCTCGTACACGCGCCGGACGGTGGCGTACAGCTCTTCGGCGGGCGGCGGCTTTGTCAGGAAATCGCGCGCCCCGGCGGCCATAGCGCGGCGGATGTACTCTGCCTCGCCCTGGACCGACATCATGATCACGCCGACGTAAGGGAGCGCTTTGCGCAGTTCGTTCGTCGCCGTGATACCATCCATGTCGGGCATGTTGATGTCCATCAGGATGATGTCCGGCAGGAACTCGCGGGTCAGGTCGAGGCCCTCACGCCCCGTGCTGGCGGTCCCGACCACCTCGAAATCCGGCTCGAAAGCCAGCAACTTCTTCAGGTTCTCGCGAGCCTCGGGAATATCGTCGACGATCAGGATTTTGATCTTCTTCTTGTCAGCGCTCATACTTCGCGCGTGCGCTCCCTTTCGCTTCCTATCCTACTCTCCCTTTCGGGCGTTCGAGATTACTGCCCCGCTGTGCCTTCGCCGCCTGAACTGCCGAGGAACGTCACCTCGTTGCCGATGACGAGCTGGCGGATGGAGCGGATGGCCGGTTCCAACGCATAGGGCAAGCGCGGCGGCTGGGTCACGTTGTAGGTGGTGATCATGTATTCCAGCGTGACCGCATTCGTCGGCGTGCGCGTCTGGTCATTCGCAGAGCGCAGGGCGAGTGTGATGGGCAACTTCGACTCGACGGCCCAGATCAGGACGACGGCGTCCTGCGGCTCGACGGCCAGCGTGATGATGTCAATGGGCTGCGGCGTCGCGGTGGGCAGGGCGGGCGGCGGCGTGGGCGTCGGCGCGCCACCCGGCGGCGGCGGCAAGGGCGTCGGCGTCGGGCGGCGGCCCAGGAAGTCGCCGTCGGGTGGGAAGGTCCCGACATGGACGACAAAAGCCGCCTGAATGGTGCGCTGCGTCACGAGGCGCGGGCGCTGCTGCTCGGACGGGCCGACGATGACCGGGAACTGGAAGTCGCCGCTCGGCTCAACGCGCCCTTCCAGGCCGCTCAGGAACTCCAGCGTGCCGTCCTGGCGGATGGTGGTCAGCGTCAGCTTGTTGGGCAGGCGCGCCTGGAACTCCTCGTCCACGTCGACGAACAGGAAGGACAGGATCACGTCGACGTAGTCGCCGCTCTTGGGGGCCATCGCCACGTTCGTCAGCCGGTCAATCGGCACGGCAACGGCGACCAGTCCGGGCGGAATGACCGCCGCCGCGTCGCTGCCACGCCGCGCAATCTGGGACAGGTTTTCTACCAGCTGCGTGGACAGGATCGGGCTTTCGCGCGGGATGTCGGAGCGGGCGATGAAGCCAATCGCATCGCCAGGATCGGAGAGGGCGTACACCGGGGCCGATTCAACCGGCCAGTCACGCACGACGACGGCATCCTCCGGGATGACCATACCACGCGGGATCTCTTGCTGGGCGACCAGCACGCGAGTATAAAAAATGGGCGTCGGCGTGGGAATATCCGGGTTCGTCACGACCCCGCCGCCGTTCGTCTGAGGTGGGGTAGTACCGCCTCCGCCGCCTTGCTGGTTGAGCAGCAGGAGAACAGCAGCACCACCGCCGAGCACAATGACGAGGAGCAGAAGAAGCAAAGTCCTTCGATTCATGAAGATCCTCCTGGATCAGGGATCCCAGACGGCAGGTCGCGCTATGTGCTAAGTGTAGTCAGGTCCCTCAAAAACACAAGGCAACCCGGCGCCGTGACAAGGTTTTGTTACGGCACCGTGATGTGTCTATGGGGCGGGAAGCGGCTGTGCAACGGTGGGCGAGGCGGCCCTCGCCCCACCGCCGACAGTGGTACGGACGATGCCTGCATTGTCCGCCCGTATGTGGGCCTAATACGCCTCTTCGCGCTGGCCGGTGGCGAGCGTGATGCTGACCCGGTTCGAATCGCCGTCGTTGGTGAACTGGATGCTGCCGCCGACCAGTTCCAGCCGCTCGATCAGGTTCGTCAGGCTGAAAGCCCGTGACTTTTCCGTGACCTCGGACTCAAGCTCGTCCACGCTCTTGCCGTTGAACGTCAATTCGGCCTTGACCGGGTCGCTGCTGATGTCCAGCACGGCTTCGACGCGCGTCGAGCTGGCGATCTCTCGCGCGTAGCCCAGCAATTCCTGCACGGTGCGGAACATCATCACCTCGAGATGCGGCTCCAGGCGGCGGCGCTCTT
>JADZBY010000719.1 GCA_020851855.1 Anaerolineae bacterium | reverse complement strand
TGAGGGTGTAGAAGGTACGGTGAACGGGAAGAAGCGTATCGTCGTGGCCATGAGCGGCGGGGTGGATAGCTCCGTCGCCGCCGCGCTGATGGTCCGGCAGGGCCACGAGGTGATCGGCATCATGATGCGGCTGTGGTCCGAGGATGGCGGCTTGCGCGGCGGCCACAACCGGTGCTGCACGCCCGACCAGATGGACGACGCGGCGCGCATTGCCGACCAACTGGGCATCCCGTTTTACGTGCTTGATACGCGCGATGTGTTCAAAAACACCATCGTGCACTTCTTCACCGAGCAGTACGCGCGCGGCGTGACGCCCAACCCATGCCTGGAATGCAACCGCCACATCCGCTTTGAATGGCTGCTCAACAACGCGCTGGCCCTCGACGCCGATTACCTCGCCACGGGCCACTACGCGCGCATCCGGCAGGCTCCGGACGGCGCGTACCAGCTTCTCAAGGGCCTGGACGAGGCCAAAGATCAGAGTTACGTGCTGAGCGTCATGGGGCAGGCGCAGCTATCGCGCACGCTGTTTCCGGTGGGCGAGTACAGCAAGCCTGCCGTGCGGACGCTGGCCGAATCCTTCGGATTGCCCGTCGCGCGAAAGAGCGACAGCCAGGATTTGTGCTTTCTGGCGGACGGCGACTACCGGCGCTTCCTGCGCGAGCGCAGCATGGCGCTGATCGGGCAGCAGATCGGCGCGCCCGGACCGATCGTGAATCGCGCCGGGCAGGTCCTCGGCCAGCACACCGGCCTGCCGGATTACACGATTGGGCAGCGCAAGGGCCTGGGCATCGCCGCGCCGGAGCCGCTGTACGTGATCGGCATGGACGCGGCGAGCAACGCGCTAATCGTCGGCGGGCGCGACGAACTGGGCGGCGACGCGCTGACGGCCCACCGCGTGAATTGGATCGCGGGCGCGCCGCCGGGCGAAGGTGAACCGTTCCGCGCCGAGGTGAAGATTCGGTACAAGGCGACGCCCGCCCCGGCCAGCGTGACGCCGCTGCCCGGTGCGCGCGCCGAGGTCCGCTTTGACATGCCGCTGCGGGACATCACGCCGGGACAGGGCGCGGTGTTCTACGACGGTGAGGTGTGCCTGGGCGGCGGCATCATCGCGCGGGGGTGAGGGGTTGTCGGACCGGATCGGGTGCGCCCGGCGCTGATGGACTTTCAGGTATCGGTGCGTATCAGCGGGTGCGCCCGGCGCTGAAGCGACCGGGCTAAGCGTACAAAGCCCTTCGGGCTGGAAGAGGCCTTCAGCCCGAAGGGCTTCGTAGCTTTAGCCTGGACCTTCAGGTCCAGGCCCTACGTCCGGGCAGGGCGTCACTGCACCGTGAACGCGCTCTCGTCCAGGCTGAAGACGCCCTGCGCCTCGAACTGGCCGAACAACAGCCCGCACGCCGCCCGGAACGCCGCACGCGCCGGGTTGAACGTCGCCAGATAGGCCATCGGCAGAATCCCCTGCTCCAGATCATACGGGCTGGACAGCGCCACCACGATGCTGCGCACCTGCGGCACACTGTTCACCAGTTCTGCCTGGCGCGGGTGCTCCGCGATGTCGTAGGTGAAGATGACCACGAGGTCAACGCGGCTCGCAAGCTGTGCGGCGGCGCGAATTTCGCTGCCGGTCGGGTACAGCGAATAGGCGACCTGGCCGGCGGGCGCGCCGTACCCGCCGCAATCCTGCGCCAGCGCGGTGAACAGGCCCGGATAGACCAGCCCGACGCGCTGATCCTCGGCGGAAATGGGCAGCAGCGACACGTAATCGTACACGAGCGCCGCCGTGTCGCGGTAAATGCTGAACAGCGCCTCGTCGTGCGCGCCCTTGTGGATGTTCTCGGCGGCTTTTTCCGGGTCGAGCGGCGACCAGTCGAGCAGGCCATAGCGCGCTTTCAGGGTCAGGATGCGCCGGGCCGAGTCGTCAATGCGCGCCTCGTCGATCTGGCCCGCTGCGACCGCTTCCAACACGGCGTTGCGCATGGCCAGCTGCGTGCTCAGCGCGAAATGCGGCCCGGTGGCGAGCAGATCAATTCCTGCCTGCACGGCGAGCACGGCGGCGCGCTCCGGCGCAGCGAAGCCGGTCAGCGCGGCCATGTCCATGGCGTCGGTCATCACCACGCCCTCGAAGCCAAGCTCGCCGCGCAGCACGTCCTGGATGATCGGCGCTGATAACGACGCGGGCGTTTCCGAGGGATCGAGCGCAGGCACGATCAGATGGGCGACCATCACGACATCTGCGCCCGCCTCGATGCCCGCCTTGAACGGCGCAAGGTCGACGGCGTCCAACGTCTCGCGGTCGCTCTCCACGGTCGGCAGGAAGCGGTGGCTGTCGCCCGCCGAGCCGTGGCCGGGGAAGTGCTTCAAGGCAGCGATGACGCCCGCGCCCTGCAAGCCCTGCACGTAGGCCGCCACTGCGCCCGCCACGCGCGCCGGGTCCGGCCCAAAAGCGCGCCGCTCCATGAACGACGGCCCGCCGTTCGGCCCTGGCGTGCGCACGTCGGCCACCGGGGCCAGATTCATGCGGATGCCGACCGCCTTAAGCTCCGTAGCGGCCATCTCCCCGACCTGTTTCGCGCGCTCGGTGGGCATTGCGCCCAGCGCCGGCCCCCAGGGCAGCGCTGTGAAGCCATCGGCCAGCCGCGTGACCGGCCCGCCCTCGTGATCGATGGCGATGATCAGCGGCACGTCGGCCCCACTCTGCGACGCGACGCGCTGCCAGGCGTTGATGGTGCGCACCACCGGCCCTGGCGTGACGCCGTTCGAGGCGAACATGGCCACCGCGCCGGGCGTCATCTCCCGCAGGAAGGCCGCGCCCGTCTCGGTCAGCCCTTCGCCGGTGATGCTGACCATGAACATCTGCCCGACGCGCTCTTCCAGCGTCATGGCGGCCAGCAGGCGCTCCACCAGCGGGCCGGGATCGCCGTGATCCTGGGCGCGGATGGGTGTGAAGGCCGTGCAAACAAAAAGCGCGACAAGCACACACGCTATGCCGCGCCGAATGGCCAAATGCCTGTGAATCATGGACTCTCCAGCGCCGGGCTGTATGGCCGTGCCGTTTCTGTGAACGCTCTCTGTCAGCTCTCTCTCAGCTCACCATCGGCTCGGAGAGGCGGTATCCCACACCGCGCACATTGACGATCAGGTCCGGGTCCTGCCCGGCGCGCTCCAGCTTGCGGCGCAGGTTGCTGATGTGCGGGCGAATCACCTCACGCGCCTCGGCCTCGTCCACCGTGTAGCCGCGCACCTCGCGCACCAGCTCGTAACACGGCACAACGCGGCCCCGGTGCGCGGCGAGGTACAGCAGCAGGTCAAATTCGGTCGGCGTCAGGTTCAGGGATTGGTCGCCCACCTGAATCTGATAACGGCCAGGGAAGATGGTGAGCGGGCCGAGCGTCATCGTCGTCACCGGGACCTGTACGGGCGCAGAATTTGCGGCGGCGGACTGCCCGGCGCGCTGGTTGTTGAGCGTCTCTTCCTCGGTCAGCTGGCGGATGTTGTTCTTGATCGCCTCAAGCAGCACACGACGGCGGCGCATGTTCTGGGAGCGCTCCAGGCCGCGCGCGACGCTGGCGCGGAT
>JADZBY010000718.1 GCA_020851855.1 Anaerolineae bacterium | reverse complement strand
GCCCAGCGCAAGACGCGGCTGACCTGGGCCGTGTCCTGGGCAAACACCACGACGTCCGGCAGGTAGGGCGCTTTGCCCTGGGCGCGCAGTTTGACCGCCAGCGGCCATGCGTCGTAGCCGTGGCGGCTGAGTTCGTCCCCGTCGAGCGCCAGCGCCTCACGCCCGACCAGCGCCGCCAGTTCGTCAAGCAATTCGTGCGTGATGCTCATGCGCCTTGCCCCACTGTCTGCGCCGGGATAGGTTGCTCGGCGCTCTCCCGCCCGCGTGAAAGATGCTGCCCGGATGCGTAGAACATCACGCGCGCTTCGTCGGCTTCGTCGCGGCTCAATTCGCCCGCCAGCGCGCCCTCGTACATGATCAGTATCCGGTCGCTCATGCCCAGCACTTCGGGCAATTCGGACGAGATCATCAGGATGCCCACGCCTTGCGCCGCCAGATCGTCCATCAGCCGGTGCACCTCGGATTTTGCGCCCACGTCGATGCCGCGCGTCGGCTCGTCCACGATCAGAATCTTCGGGCGAGCGGCCAGCCACTTGGCGATGACCACTTTTTGCTGGTTGCCGCCCGACAGCGACTGCGTGACGGTTTCCAGCGACGGCGCGCGTATGTCCAACGACTGCCGGTATTGCGCTGCCAACTGCTGCTCCTGCCTGGGCCGCAGGAAAAATAACCGCGAGAGCAGGCGCAGGATGGGCAGCGTGATGTTGGCCCGGATCGGCATGCCCAGCACCAGCCCTTGCCCCTTGCGGTCTTCCGGAGCCAGCGCGATCCCGGCGTGGATGGCGTCTTCCGGCGAGCGCAGCGTCAGCGTCCGCCCGTCAATGGCCACCGAGCCGGACGTGAAGCGGTCCGCCCCGAAAATGGCCCGCGCCACGTCGGTGCGCCCCGACCCGACCAGCCCGAACAGCCCGACGATCTCGCCCGCGCATACTTCGAGCGACACGTCGCGGAAGGCCGGGCTGCTGAGGCGGCTCACGCGGAGCACGGGCTTGCCCGCGCCCTTGCGCCGCCGGGGGAACAGGTCGCTGATCGCCCGCCCGACCATCATCTGCACGATCTTGCCCTCGTCCAGCCCGCTGACCGGCCCGGCGCTGACCAGCCCACCGTCGCGCAGGACCGTCACCTGATCGGCCACCTCGAAGACTTCCTCAAGCCGGTGCGTGATGTAAATGAGGGCCACACCCTGCGCCCGCAAGCGCCGCACCACGGCCAGCAGCGAGTCGACTTCCTTCGCCGTCAGCGAGGCGGTCGGCTCGTCAAGCACGATCACTTTGGCCGACATGGAGATGGCGCGGCAAATCTCCGTCATCTGGCGCTGGGCGGGCGACAGGCTCTTCACCTGCGTGCGCGAGTCGAACGTCGCGCCCATCTGGTCGAGCACTTTTTGCGCCTCACGGTGCATGGTCGGCTCGTCAAACCAGAAGCCCATGCGCGACGGCAGACGGCCCATGAAGATGTTCTCGGCCACCGTCAATTCCGGCGCAAGGCTGGTTTCCTGGTAGATCATGACGATGCCCAGGGCCAGCGCGCGGCTGGTCGACGCCAGGTCTACGTCCTGCCCATCGAGCAGGATGCGCCCCGAGTCGCGCTGGTACGCGCCGCTCAGGATTTTCATCAGCGTGCTCTTGCCTGCGCCATTTTCCCCGACCAGCGCGTGCACTTCGCCGCGCCGCACGCGCAGGCTGACGCCGTTCAGCGCCTGCACGCCGGGGAACGCTTTTGAGATGTCCAGCATCTCCAGGGCATACTCGGTATCCGGCATGGCTCCGATTCCTGTCTTTCCGGGTCTTCCCGTTCAGGCGCGCTGGCGGCGTCCCCACTGATCCATCAGGATGGCGAACAAGATGACCAGCCCTTTGATGATGTACTGGTAAAACGGGTTCACCTGGAGCAGGTTCAGGCCGTTGCTGATCATGCCCAGGATCAACACGCCGGCCAGCGTGCCCACCACATTCCCCGCCCCGCCGTTCAGGCTCGCCCCGCCGATGAGCACCGCGCCCACAGCAGAGAACTCGTCGCCCACGCCCGCCGTGGGCTGCGCCGACATGGTGCGCGCGGTGAGCACCAGGCCGGCGATCATGGCGAAGCTGGCCGAGATCATATACGCCTGGATGATGCGCACCCGGACCGCAATGCCGGACAGGCGCGCCGCTTCCGAGTTGCCGCCGATGGCGTACAACTGGCGGCCAAAGGTGGTGTGCCGCAGCAGGATGTGGACCAGGATCGCCGCCGCCACCGTGATCACGATGGGCAGCGGAATCGGCCCCACGTAGCCCCAACCCAGCTCGCGCATGCTGTCCGGAATGCCCCGGATGGGCCGCCCTTCGGTGAAGAGCAGCGTCGCGCCCTGGAAGATGGTCAGCATGGCCAGCGTGACGATGACGGACAGGCCCACGCCGCGCGTGGATAGAAAGCCGTTGATGAAGCCCACCAGCAGCGCCACGCCCAGGCCGAGCACGATGGCGGGCAGCAGGCCCAGGTTGATGGCCCACTGCGCCATGAGCGCCCCGGCGAAGCCGCTGAACGTGCCGACGGTCAGGTCGACGTTGCCGGTCAGGATCACGACCAGCAAGCCGAGTGAGATCAGGCCCAACACGGCGCTCTGACGGGCCAGATTGAGCAGATTCGTGCCGGTCAGGAAGCGGTCCGTCAGCAGGGTGAGGGCCAGCGCGAAGACGAGCAGGATGAGCAGGATGCCAAACCGGTTCCAGATCTGCCAGAACGAACGGCCCAGGCTGGCGTCACGGCCTGTGCTCCCGGTCGAAGTCTGCCGAAGGATTGCCATTGGGAGATTCCTTCACTATCCTAGTGCCCGGTGAGCAGAGGGAGCGGAGAGGGCCGGACCGACTTGCAGACCGTCACGGCCACTCCCCGTCTGCTCATCGTTTTACTTCAGGTAGGCGTCGATGTTCTCGCCCGTGACGAAGTCCATCGGCGTGTTGATCACCGGCTCGACCGGCTCACCCGCCGCCAGACGGACCACCGCTTCACCGGCTACCGTGCCAAGCTGCGCCGGGAACAGCTCCCAGCTTGCGTCCAGCCGCCCGGCCTCGATGGCTTCCGGCCCGCCGGCGAACATGCCCATGCCCACGGTGACGACCTTGTCATTCACGCCCGCCGCTTCAAGCGCTTC
>JADZBY010000717.1 GCA_020851855.1 Anaerolineae bacterium | reverse complement strand
GGGCTGGCGGACGGCGTTACGACGCCCACCATCCGGCTGGGCGACGTGCTGGGCGACCTGCCCGGCGGGCAGTGGCGGCGCGTCCGGCTGCCGTTCGCGCCGTTCGACCCGGCGCGCGCCGGCTATGGTTTCTCCCGGCTGGAAAAGGTCCTGTTCAGCCAATCCGTTGACGACGGCGAGCCGCATACGCTGATCGTGGATGAGGTGCGCGTGGTCGGGGGACAGCCGGCCCGGCCCGTCCAGCCGCCGTCCGGGCTGCGCGCCCAGGGCTGGGAGCGGCACGTTGACCTCGCCTGGGACCGGGACGACGGCGCGGGCGTGCTGTATTACGTCATGCACCGCGCGCTGGACGGCGTGAATTTCCGTCCGGTCGGCATCCAGCGGCCCGGCGTTGGCCGTTACGCCGATTTCCTGGGCGGCAGCAGCCTGACGGCGCACTACCGGGTTACGGCGGTCAGCGTCGACTATGAAGAATCCGCGCCCTCGGCCACGGTGACGGCGACCACGACTGCGCCGGACGACGAGGCGCTCCTGACGATGGCCCAGGAAGCGCACTTCCGGTACTACTGGGAAGGCGCGCACCCGGACGCCGGGCTGGCCCTGGAATGCATCCCCGGCGACCCGAATCTCATCGCGCTCGGCGCGTCCGGCTTTGGCCTGTTTGCGCTGATCGTCGCCGCCGAGCGTGGCTTCGTGACGCGCGCGCAGGCCGTCGAGCGGATGCACAAAGCGCTCGACTTCCTGGAACGCGCCGACCGCTTTCACGGCGTCTGGCCACACTTCCTGGACGGGCGCACCGGGAAAACCATCCCACTCTTCGGAAAAGTCGACAATGGCGGCGACCTGGTCGAGACGGCGTTCATGGTCCAGGCCCTTCTCACGGCGCGGCAGTACTTCGACCGCGACACCGCCGCCGAAGCGCACATCCGGGATACCATCACGCACCTCTGGGAAGCCGTCGAGTGGGATTTTTACCGCAACCCGGCGGACCCGGATTATCTGATGTGGCACTGGTCGCCCGATTACGGCTTCCACATCGATCACCCGCTCATCGGCTGGAACGAGACGATGATTGCCTACATCCTCGCCGCCGCATCGCCCACGCACCCCATCCCGCCGTCGCTGTATTACACCGGCTGGGCGGGCCAATCGGCGCGGGCGGTCAGCTACCGGCGCTGGGGCCAGACCACGGACGGCGATCACTACGCCAACGGGCAGACGTACTACGGGATCAGGCTCCCGGTGGGCATCGGCACGGGCGGGCCGCTCTTTTTCCTGCACTACTCGTTCCTGGGCTTCGATCCGCGCGGCTGGCGCGACCGCTATGCGAACTACTTTGAGAACAGCCGGGCCATCGCGCTGATCAACTACCGCTACTGCCAGGCCAATCCGGGCGGATTTGTGGGCTATGGGCCAGATTGTTGGGGCCTGACCGCCAGCGACGATCACACCGGCTACGTGGCGCACGATCCCTCGCCGCACGCCGACAACGGCACGATCACACCCACCGGCGCGCTGGCCAGCTTCCCGTACACGCCCGACGAGTCGATGCGCGCCCTCAAGCACTTTTACCGGGAGCGCGGCGCGGAGCTATGGGGCATTTACGGCTTCCGGGATGCCTTCAACCCGACGGTGGGCTTTGTGTCGGGCATCTTCATGGGGCTGAACCAGGCCCCCATCACGGCCATGATCGAGAATTACCGGACCGGCCTGCCGTGGCGGCTGTTCATGCAGAACCCGGAAATCACCGCCGGGCTGGAAAGGCTGGGATTCGTGCGGGAATAGGCCTGGACCTGGTGGATTTTAAGGAATGAGGGTGGATCGCATCGCCTGGACCTTCAGGTCCAGGCTGAACCTGCGAAGCTCTTCGGGCTAAAGGCGTATTCCAGCCCGTCAGGGCTTTGTAGGCTCAGCCCGGTCGCTTTAGCGCCGGGCGCACCCGATGTCCGCACAAATACCTGAAAATCCATCAGCGCCGGGCGCACCCGATGTCCGCACAAATACCTGAAAATTCATCAGCGCCGGGCGCACCCGGTGTCCGCACAAATACCTGAAAATCCATTACCGCCGGGCGCACCCGGTGTCCGCACAAGTACCTGAAAATCCATCAGCGCCGGGCGCACTGAGGGTCAGCCGGAATCCCCCTACTGCCCGCGTACCTGGGCCAGATAGGCGGGCGTCACCGCATAGTCGCCGGCGCTCTCCACAAAGCCCATCGCGTCGAGCGCCTTCTGGATGTCCGGATGCTGCATGAACAGGTCCCAGACCAGCCCGTCCTGCGCGTTGGCGATCATGAGCAGGATGTCGCCCTGATCGATGCCGATGTGCTGCGTGGAATACCAATCGCGGTCCTCGTTGATGGCGCTCACCAGCCCGTATTTGCCCCAGACCCGGTCGCCATACTTGCGCAACATGGCCCGCAGACTCTCCAACGCGATGTCCGGCGTGAAGGGCAAGCACGCCACCGACGCATACGGCGCGACCGTTCCATCGTGTTTGCCGTCGCGCGCGCCATAGGCCCGGTAGCCGCGCGGCCCGTCCGAGGCGCTGATGCCCCACACGCCATCCCGGTACGTCGGGAAGCGCTCGGCGTGCTCGATGGCGTACTGGCGGTTGCGCTGGCAGGCGCGCGCCGTATTGTTCCAGTAATTGGCGTAGGCGTCCTCTTTGCCGCGTAAATTCAGGAAGGCGAGCGGGTACTGGTACACGAACAGCACGTCGTCGGGCAGGTGAATGTACTCACCCTCGACATGGACCGGGCGTCGCCAGCGCTGCCACGTCTCGGCGGGGATGGGATGCGTGGGCGAGCCGATAGCCAGCGCGTAGAGGATCAGGCTCTCGTCAAAGTGATCCCAGGCCGCGCCGATGAAGCCGCGTTCCGGCGTCCAGCCCATGCGCGGCATGGCTCCGCCCGCCGTCATCCACTGCCAATCCACGTTCTCGTAAAGCTGCTGCGCTTTGTCCGCCACGTCCGTGCCGGCGAAATACTGCCCCGCCACGAGCGCCCCGGCGACGAGCAGCGCCGTATCGATGGACGATAGCTCGCTGCCGCCGGCGCGCCTGCCGGTCTGCATGTTCACGAAGTGGTAGAAGAAGCCGTGTTCGCCCTGTACGCCGCCGTCCAGGAAGCTATCCAGCGTGGTCAGCGTGCGCTGGTAGCCCGCCTCGCGCGTGATCCAGCCGCGTTCGATGGCGACCGGGATCGCCGCCAGCCCAAAGCCCACCGAGGCGATGCTCGACGGCGAACCGGGCGTGCTGCGGTCCTTGATCAGCCCGTTGTCCGGGTTGGCTTCCATCCAGAAAAAGTCGAACGTTTTGCGGGCGACGGCGTCCAACATCGCCTCGTCGCCCATGCCTAGCAGCGCGTCCACTTCGGCCTGGTAGGCCGTATGCTCCACGCCCGAAACCGGCTCGCTCAAGATCGCATCTCCCAGGTAAAACGGCTCACGGAGCGGCGTTTTCGCGCCGCTGTCGTCGTTGAAGAAGGACAGGAACAGCATGTACGCGCGCCCGGCAACCGGTTGCTGCATGGCGGCGTCCAGGCGGAAGATGACGCGGTTCCAGCCGGGCTGCGCTTGCGTCTCGCTGAAGACGCCGCCCAGCCACGAGAAGCCGCCCGTCATGTCGGCCAGACCCAGGAAGAAGCGGCTGGGGTTGAGCGCGTTGGAAGCGGGCAGGTACACGTCAAGGGTGAGCGTGCGGTACGCGGCCAGATCGGCCAGCGCCTCGCCGCTGAACGGCACGGCGATCTTCGTCTCGTCCGCCGCGCCGCCGGGCCTGATCTCCAGCGTCGGCGCACCAGAGGGCGTGGTCACGGCCTCGCTGAGCGCCACCGCCGAGCCGGTGTTGTCGTCGCCAATCGAGGCCACGTCTTTGGTCGCCCAGGCGTCCCACAGGATGCCGTCATCCGCCTGTGCGGCAGTGGGCACTGTGGGCGCACCGGACAGCAAACACAGTGCGGCGGTCAAAAATGCCAGCAACAGCCTGTTACGCACTTCCCAGTCTCCCCATACCGTCGAGAACCATCCCGGCGAAACGCGAGTGAGTATAGCATTTTCAATCGCGCCGTGCGGTCCAGGAACAAAGGGATTCGTCGCCGCCGCGTGAAAAACGGCGCAAAACGCCGCGATGCGGTACGGGGCAATGGTTTCAAGCGCGCTCATCTCGGCCCCGCGCTGAAGCATGGGGCTGAGATCGCCAAGCCCTGGCGGGCTGAAAACGGAATCGACAGCCCGAAGGGCTTCGTACATTTAGCCCGGTCGCTTCAGCGCCGGGCTTGCCTACACCATGTTAATCCTTTCGGTCTGATGCATTTGTCCCGGACCGGCAGAATGAGCCTTTACAGGGCTTCCCCCGTCTGGTATACTCCTTCTCGCGGGGTAGAGCAGTGGCAGCTCGTCGGGCTC
>JADZBY010000716.1 GCA_020851855.1 Anaerolineae bacterium | reverse complement strand
TCGCGTTACGGGCGCACGACGGTCCAGTTGTCGCCCACGCCTTCGCCCGTCGTATCGCCGGGCTTTTCGTCGCGGACCCAGTAGTACACCGGCAGACCGTTGTAGGTCACCTGCAGGCCGCCGCCGGCCCGCTCAATCGTGCCCAGCTCGCCCTCGATGCCCGCGCCCGCCACCAGCTTCTCGCCGGGCAGCACGGTGAGCGGTGGCCAGTTGGACGCGCAGTCGTCCACGCAGTTGCTCACGCCTTCCGTGTCGTTCTTGAACAGGTACAGCGTGTAGCCCGACGGGCCGACCAGGTAGTCGCCCAGGGTATCGCTGGTGCGCAGCGCGACAGTTTCCGGCGCGATGGTGTACCACACGTCGCCCACGCCCTCGCCCGTCGCATCGCCGATGTTCGCGTCGTTCTTCCAGTAGTACAGCGGCCAGCCGTTGTAGGTCACCTGGAGTGTGCCGTCGTCGCGCGTCGTCGTGCCCAGTTCGCCGGGCATGTTCGTCGCGCCGAGCAGCTCGTCTTCACTCTGGACGGTGAGCGGCGGCCAGTTCACGGCGCAGTCGTCGTAGCAGTTGCTCTTGCCCGGCTCGTCGTTGGTGAACAGGTACAGCGTCATGCCCGTCGGGCCGACCAGCACAAAGCCGCTGTCCGCGATGGGCGACGGGTACACGCCCGCCGGGCGCACAACCCACCACACGTTGCCGACGCGGTCGCCGGTCGCCTCACCGGGCTGGGTGTCCTGGAACCAGTAGTACAGCGGCAGGCCGTTGTACGTCACCTGGAGTGTGCCATCGCTGCGCTCGGTCGTGCCCAGCGTCCCGGCGATGCCTTCCTGTTTGGTCAGGGCGTCCGCGCTCTCCACGAGGAGCGGCGGCCATGCCTCGAGACAGCGCCCTTCGCATACGCTCTGCCCGATGGGATCGCGCGAGAAGAAGTACAGCGTCATCCCGTTGGGGCCGACCAGAAACGGCCCAAGCGCATCGTTGCCGCCAATGTTGACGGTGTACTCAAGCGAATCTCCCTGAGCCAGCGCCGTGGCAAAGCCACCAACCGCCAGCACGACTGCAAAGATCAGGCTGAACACGCGAATCTTGGTCATAACCGTCCTCTCGTGTAGACTCTGCTGTGCCATTACCGCGAACGCAGAAACGGACGCCCGTTTCTAATACATGTATCGTCGCGGGTCCGGCGTTGGATCTCTTTTTCAGATGAACTTCTTTTAAATTGGTCTCAGGGAACGGCCACGGCGGAGAAACCGGGCAGAATGGCTATGGTCTTCAAGACGCCTGCCGAGGCGCTGGCGGCGCTGCACAGGATGGCGCGTGGCGATCCCACGGCCCTGGGTGACCTGTATGACCGGTACGGGCGGCTGGTGTACAGCCTTGCCTACCGCGTCCTGGGCGACACATCCCAGGCCGAGGAAGTTACCCAGGATACGTTCCTCAAGGTGTGGCGCGAGCCGCTGGCCTGGGACCCGGCGCACGGGCGCTTTGACGGCTGGCTGCTGACACTGGCGCGCTACACGGCCATCGACCGGCTGCGCATGGAAACGCGGCGCGCGCCGGGCGGCCAGATCGCGCTGGAAGACGACGTCGCCTCGGACGATGACGGCCCGGATGGGCTGAACGGCCTGGATAGCCTCGATCTGGCGCACCTGCACGGCCTGCTCGAAGCGCTGCCGCCCGCACAGCGGCAAGTGGTCGAACTGGCGTTTTTCAACGGCCTGACGCACTCCGAATTGGCCGAGGCGCTGCATTTGCCGCTGGGCACGGTGAAAACGCGGCTGCGGTTGGCCCTTCAAAAGCTGAAATCGTGGTGGGAGAGCCAGTTTGGCCCGCCGGATTGAATCCCGGACGGCCCGAACGGCCCGAAACAGTAAATCTCCCGGCGGCTTTTTGACGATGAATCGAGTAGGATCATGTAATACAGGGGGAAAGGACGGCGCGGCCAGCAAGGACGCTTCTGCGGCACACAAGGCGCGCCGGAGTGGGTGAGACGGTGAAACGCGAAGGGATGGACATACGGGAGAGGCGCGCGCCGACGGATTGTGATCAGGTGAGCGCGCTGATCCCGGCGCATAGCATCGGGGCAACGGACCCGGACGAGGCGGCGCTGATCGAGCGTGGCCTGGGCGACTGTCCGGGCGCGGCGCGTGAACTGGCGGCGTACCGCGACATGGCCGGCAGGCTCGCCGCCAACGCGCCGGCGGCGGAACCGCCCGCCCGGCTGCGCGACTCGATTCTGGCGGCGGCGCGCCGCACGCCCCAGACCGGCCCGGGACGGCAGCGCGCGGCCAGGCCGAGCACGCGCACGCTGTTGCCGTTCGCCGCGCCGCATCCCGGCGGCTTGCGGCTGACGCTGGGACTCGTGGCGGCGGTGGCCATCATTTTCGCAGGCGCGCTGTGGGCGCTGTCCGAGCTGTCGCGGTTGCGCGCCACGAACGCCTGGCTGGCCGAGCGTATCGAGAGGCAGGGCGCGCTGATCGACACCTTCCAGGCGGCGGACGCACGCCTGCTGCGCCTTCCCACCGCCGCCAACGGGCAGGAAACCGGGGCAAACGCGCTCGTCGTGTGGTCGCCGGGGCTGAAGCAGGGCATGTTGATGGCGGAGAAGTTCCCGGCGGCGGGCGAAGGCAAGGTGTTCCAGGTCTGGCTGACGCGCGGCGAGCAGATCACCAGCCTGGGCACATTCCCGACCAACGCCCAGGGCGCGGGGTATCTGGTGCTGCCGGCGGATGTGCTAGCCGAGCCGTTCGACGCGCTGGGCGTGACGGTGGAGCCGGCGGGCGGCAGCGAACGCCCAACCTCGAAGCCCGTCGTGCGGCTGGAGATGGCGCAGGAATAGGGACCTCACCCCCGGCTCCCTCGTCACGCAGAGTACCGCGTGGCGAGGGGAAAACCGGGTCGCAGGA
>JADZBY010000715.1 GCA_020851855.1 Anaerolineae bacterium | reverse complement strand
GGCATGGCAGCCGATCTCCCCTCTCCATGCCGTCGGGGGTCCCCCCTGGGGTGGCAGGCATGGAGAGGGGCCGGGGGTGAGGACGCTTTGATGCGATAGCCCTGCGCTGATCATCCAGGGCAATCGCATCAAAAATGCGCCATTAAGGCAGGCAGCAGGAAAACACCTCACCCCCTGGCCCCCTCTCCACGTGGAGTACCACATAGAGAGGGGGAAGCACGCGCCGGCGTGGCAGCCGATCTCCCCTCTCCATGCCGTCGGGGGTCCCCCCTGGGGTGGCAGGCATGGAGAGGGGTCGGGGGTGAGGACGCTTTGATGCGATAGCCCTGCGCTGATCATCTCCCCGTCTGGCGCGTTCGGGCGAATCAGTGTAACGTATGCGCATACGCCACTCGCCCGGAGGACGCACCATGGATAACCCGCAAGACGCGCCGCAAGGCTTTGACTTTGACTTCGATTTTGGCGGCGTCAGTCGGCGCACGCTGGTGGAATCGGCCCGCCAGACCCTACACGCGCTCGATGAAGAGTTGGGCGCGACCGAGGACGTCCGGCGCGGCATGAAAGTGCCCGGCGAAGAAGGCGCGCCCGCCGCGCCCGGCGCGCCTGCTGGCGAGACGGCGACCGCCGCCGATGCCCTGCTGGCCCAGCTTAACGAGCAGCGCGTCGATTTCAGCGATTATGTAGACATTTACCCTCTGCGCGAGAGGAATTTCACCGATCACGGCCTCGCCGTGCCAACGCGCTTCAAAGACCTCTCGAAGAAGAGCAACTTCTACTGGGTGCGCTTCCCGATCTACTACCAGAACAAGCTGAACATGCCGTTCAACAAGATCGAGTGTGCGCTGGAATTTAACCCCGGCGAGACGGACGGCTTCAAACGGCCCCGCGCCATGCTGCTCCTGCCCGACCGCAAGTTCTCGAACCTGCTGGAGCTGACGGACAGCCTGACGGTGAAGATCGGGGAGAATTTCGAGTTCGAGGCGTCCACCGGGGATATGCAGGTCAGCGCCGGGAACGCGACTGTGGGCGGCAAGGCGGGCGTGGACGTGGCCACGGCGGGCAATTTGGGGCTGGCCGTCGGGCCGTTCACCTACACCTTAAAAAAGGCGAAGGTCGAGAACAGCTCACCCGGCGCGGAAAAGGTCTTCTGGCGGGTCACGGGCAGCGAGTTTTTCCAGGACAGCGTGCCGCAATTCGTGGTCGTGCTCCAGGTTCCCAAAGACGTGACCAGCGTGCGCATCGCCGCCGCCTTGCAGGCCTATTCGTACTTTAACCTGGCCGCCGCCGGATTGGGCGAGGTGCTGCGTTACCTGGGCGAGCGCGTGGCGAACTTCTTCCGGGCCGGCGCGCCGGTGCGCGATACGCAGGAGTGGGACATCTCCCGCAGTCTTTGAGATCCGTGAACCCTCACCCCCGGCCCCTCTCCACGCGGAGTACCGCATAGAGAGGGGGAACGACGTGGGTTTGCTCCCCTCTCTAGGACTGGCGTGGAGAGGGGTCGGGGGTGAGGCAATGGCTCAAAGTAACATGACAGTCTCTTAAGTCGGGGTTGGCAAAACGGGCGGCCCGCTGCCATGGACATCAAGCTCACCGTAACCGTCGAGAACCGGACGCGCGCCATTGCCGAGCGCAGCGGTGCGCCTGCGCCTGTGAGCGGCAAGGTATTCTTTGAGCGCGACAGCCTGGAACACCAGACGCTCATGCTCTTCCGGCGCTGGATGGAGCGCGACCTGTTCACCGAACGGCGCGACGTGGAAGTCTTCGGGCGGCATCTGTACCGCGTCATCTTCGGGGACCAGATGCTTGGCCGGGAGTTCGAGCGGGCGCTCGAAGACGCTGCACGCGCCGCGCCGCCTGCCCGCTTGCGCATCCACTTGCGCTTCGAGCCGGACGCCGCCGAACTGGCCGGATTGCCGTGGGAGTACCTGTATTTCCCCGGCGCGAGCCACGCCACCGGCCAGTTTGTGTGCGAAGGCGCGGACCTGATCCTGTCGCGTTACCTGCCCACCGACGACAGCGTCAGCGTGCCGGGGCCGGTCGATGGCCGCAAAATCCGTGTGCTGGTCGCCGTGGCCAGCCCTCGCGACGAGAAACTACCCGCCGTCCTGCACATGCCCGTCGTGCAGTTCCTGGAGCGCCTGGGCGAATCGTTGCCCATCGAGCTGCACGTGCTGGAAAACGCCACCGTCGATGCCTTCCAGACGGCGATGGACAAAGCGCGCCCGGACGTGCTGCATTTCATGGGGCACGGCCAGTTCAATTACAAAGAAAACCAGGGCGAAGTCGCTTTTCTGGACGGGGCAGGCAGCCCGGAGTGGTGCGCCGACTACAATTTCGTGCGCTACGCCACGCGCCTGAAGGAAGGCAGCGCGCCCCGGCTGGTCATCCTGCACCTGTGCGAGGGTGGCAAAATCGACCTGCGCGAGAGCTTCGCCGGGATGGCCCCCAACCTGATCCGGAGCGGCGTGCAGGCCGTGGTCGCCATGCAGTACACGGTCAAGAACCGCGCCGCCATCGACTTCAGCGCCGCGTTTTACGAAGAGCTGTTGCAGAACCGCCGCCCGGTGGATTACGCCGTGCAGAAGGGCCGCATGGCGCTCGCCCGGCAGCGGGAAGCGCGCCTGTTCGCCACGCCGGTGCTGTACGTCTTCACCACGGACACCATCAACCTCACGCCGGAAGCCGCCGCCGCGCCGCGCAACGCCATCAGCGCCTTCGAGCAGCCGCCCGACCTGTCGGCAGACCAGCGCCAGCTTGCCGCCGCCTATTTCAGCGCCGTGCGTGCCATCCGCAGCGCCGGGCTGAACGAAGCGCAGGTCGCCACGCTTCTGAACCGGCTCGACGCACTGCGGGGCACGCTGCTGACGATGGATGCGGCAGCGCGGCAGGGCGCACTGCAATGGACGTTCTTCAACGAGAGCGACGCGACGTTCAAGAAGGCGCTGTATGCGATGCTGGAGGTGTTGCCGTGAAGGTGCTCATCAGCTACGCGCCCGGCGACCGCAGCTTCGCCTACACCCTGCCCGTCATCTTTGCCCGCGACGAGGTCGTGCTTGAGCCGCACAGCCCGGAAACGGCCCGCGCCGCCCGGATGCGCGCCGCGATTGAATCCTGCGACCGGCTTGTTGCGGTGCTCTCGCCGCGTTACCTCGACTCGCGCGCCTGTGAGGCGGAATGGCGCTATGCCCTGTCGCTCGGCAAGGCGCTGAGTGGGCTGCACGTGGAGCACTGCACGCCGCCGCCCGAATTTGCCGCCGCCGCCGAGATTCTCGACGTGAGCGGCGCGTGGCTGGGCTACCTGGGCGCGCTGTCGTCGGCGGTGGCCGGTCCACGCGGCGGCGCGCCGGCTGCACCTGCTCCGGCCCAGCCTGCCTCGAAGGCCCCGCCCACCGAGCCATCCCACGACGCGGGACGCGCGCTGCTCACCCGGCTGGCGGGCGCGCTGGCTGTCGGCGGCGACGAGGCGGCGCTGGCCGTGCTCGGTGACCCGGCGGCGCGCAACGCGCCGGAACTGGCGGGCGGGCGGCGGCGCTGGCTCGAATCGAACGTGCAGGCGCTGCGCAAGGGCGACCGGCTCAAGGGCCTGGAAGCGCTCGACTTCCTGGCAGGCGTGGAGAGCATCGCACCGCGCGACCGGGCGGCGTTGCTCGTGCGCGCCGGGCGGCTGCGGCTCAACCAGGGCGACAGGAGCGGCAGTCTGGCCGATTTCCGGCGCGCCGAATCGCTGGACGGCAGAGCCGCGCCCATTCGCGCCGCCCTGGGCGAGTATTACCGGCGTCAGGGCGACACAGGGCGCGCCGCCGAGCACTTCAATGCGGCCCCGGACCAGCCCCCGGCCCTGATCGGCCTGGGCTTGCTGGCCGAAGCGAACGGCGATTGGACGCGCGCCGATACGTACTATGCCGAGGCGGTGGCGCTGCTGGCCAGCGCGCCCGGCCCCGGCGACCTGCTCACGCGGCTGGAGCCGGATCGGCTGGGCGTCGAGGCCACCGGCAACCTGTACCTTGAGGCGGCGCGCGTCCTGCGCCGGGAGCGCCCGCCGGATGCCCTGCGCGCCGTCGAGATCGCGCTTGAGAAGGGTGTGAAGGACGACACGGCCTACCCGGAGCGCGTCCCGTTGCGCCTCAAGGCCGAGTTGCTTGAGGCGCTGGGCCGCCCGGCGGAAGCTGCCGAGGCGTTCTTTGAGGCCGGTAAGCGTTTCAACTGGCTCAACCAGCACCTTCTGGCCCTGGACATGCTCGAAGCGGCGCACCGGCTGCGGCCCGATCACGCCGAGATGTGCTGGTATCTGGCCAACTCGCTGCTCATGACGAGCTACACGCAGGAGCCGCCTTACTACCGCGAGGAGCCGCTCCGGCGCAGCATGGCCGTCTGGGAGCAGGGCATCGCGCTGGCCCTGCCGGACGCCGAGCAGTCGTGGATTTACACGCTGCGCGCCTTCCAACTTGAGATGGCCGCTGCTATCCCGGACGCGGACCGGATCGGGCTGTACTGGGAAGCGGCGGCCCTGATCGAGCGCGCCATCGCCCTGGACCCGGACGAGGTCAACCGCTGGCACATCCTGGGCCGCACGCACCGCAACCTGCTCAACGAAGCGGCGTCCATGCAGGCGGTGCGCCGCTCGATTGACCTTGCGCCGGACAACCCGACGGTGCTTGAAGAGGCGGTCATCGTCCTGACCAACGCGGCGGAGTTTGACGAGGTCGCGCCGCTGATCGACCGGTACGCGGAGTATGCGCCGGAAGCGGGCTGGGCCACCGCCGTGCGCGCATTCGTGGCGCTGCGCCGGGACGACGCCATGACGGCGCTCCGGCTCACCGAGCAGGCGTTTGAGCAGGTGACCGAGGCGAACCGCCAGCCCTGGTTCTACGAGCTGCGCGCAGACGTATACCGCAAGCTCGGCCAGCCGGAGCGCGCCATTGAGGACTACCGCTGGCTGTGGGATCACCGCGACGATCCACGCTTCCCGACGAGCGCCGCGTCGTTCGGCTGGGCGGCCTTTTACCTGGGCTTGCCCGCCGACGCCATCCCATACCTGGAACGCGGCTTGCAGGAGAGCACCGAGCGGCCCGCCGCCGTGTACATCGCACGCGGCCTGTGCCATTTTGCGCTGGGCGAGACGGCGCGCGGCGAGGCGAACCTCATGGACGGCATCGCGCAGATGGTCAATGGGCGCGAGGTCGGGCAGTTCCTCGACCTGGATTACCCGGACGCGGTGCGCTTCTCCCAAAGCTGGCCAGATGGAGAAGCCGCCCGCGCCGCGCTGGATCGCGCCCGCCAGACGGTGCTCGACCGCCGGGCCGAGATTGAAGCGCCCGACTCGCCGCTGGATGAACTGGAGATGCACCGCCGGGACACCGCCGCCGACCCGGCAAGCTGGCGTCACATCGCCGCGACTGCCGGGCTGGCGCGCCTGTACACGGACGCCCAACGCTTTGCCGAGGCGCTGGCCTGTATCCGCGAGTTGCAGGCCCAGCCCGATCGGTTCCCCGAAGCGCCCGCCCGGCTCGACCGCTGGCTGCGCAGT
>JADZBY010000714.1 GCA_020851855.1 Anaerolineae bacterium | reverse complement strand
TCACGACGCCCAGGTCCTTGTCGGTGTCGAGGTAGGTGTACATGCCGTGCTGCCCGGTGAACAGCCCTTGCTGCGTGACGACGTAGCCCTGTTCGGCGAACGACGCCGTGACCACGTCCGTCTTCGGTACGAAAAAGGCAATGTGATGGATACCCTCGCCGTGCCGGACAAGGTGATCCATCCAGCTGCTCGGCGGATCGAGCGGCTGCAACAGCTCGAACTGAATCTGACCGATCTCGAAGCACACCAGGCTGGCGCGCGCATCCGTCGGCTGCCCGAAGTACGTTGCGTGCGTGTGATCGTGCAACAGCGTGGTCTGTACTTCCGGGAGTGGAAAGTCGAATATCTCCGCGTAGCGCTGCACGGTGCGCTCCACGTCGCGCACGATGACGCATATCTGGCCGATCACTTTTCGGTCAATGCCTCGGACCCACATATGGATGGCTCCTCATGGTAGTGGCAGTGCTGGCGTCATACGTTCTGACGCAGAGCGCACCTCACGGATGATAGTCGTACGGGTTATCTTCGTCGGGAAGGGCGCGCATCACCTCGTCGCTGATGCGAGTCATCTCCGCGAATACGTCATCGGTCACCTGCCCGTCGAGCGCCGCCGCGTTGGCCGCTGCCTGCTGGGCATTGCGCGCGCCGACGATCACGCTCGTCACGCCGGGCTGTCGCAACAGCCAGCGGATAGCCAGATAGGCCAGCGGACGGCCTGCGCGCGCCGCCGCCGCCTTGAGCGCCTCGGCGGCGGCATGGACGGTCGGCCACAGGTCGGCGCGAAAGAGCAGGATCGTGCGCCGGTGATCGCCCACCGGGAACGCGGGATTGGCGGGCAGTCGTCCCGCGAGGATACCGTGCGCCAGCGAGGAATAGCTCACCACCGCAATGCGATGCGCCGCGCAGTAGGGGATGACGTCGCGCTCCTTGCCGCGCCACAGCAGGCTGTAGCCGAGCTGATGAGCGTCGATGCGGCCCACGTCCTCAAGCGCCGCCATCTGCTCGACGGAGAAGTTGCTCACGCCCACCGCGCGGATTTTGCCCTTCTGGCGCGCCGTTTCCAGCCCTTCCATCCACGGGCGCATGTCTTTGCCGGTGCGCGGCCAGTGGATGTAGTACAGGTCGATCACGTCGCACTGCAAGCGCGCTCGGCTGGCATCGACGGCGCGCAACATGGCCGCCGCCGAGATGTCGTCCAGGTTGGACTTGGATGCGATGAACAACTGCTCGCGCCGCTCAGGCTTCTGCGCGATGAACCGCCCGATCAGCCGCTCGGAGTGGCCGTCGCCATACCCCTCGGCGGTATCGAAGTGCGTCACGCCGTGCGCCAGCGAGGCGTCCATCGCGCCGAGCAGATTGGCGTCTTCCTGTCCGCTGTACTGGGCCGGCCCGAAGGTCGATCCACCCAGCGCCAGCGGCAGGTGCTCGCGCGGACCCGGCCCGATGCGCACGGGCGCTACCGCGATGTGCATAACGTCCCGCCTTCCGCGCACCGCGGAGTCTTCATCCTCAGTCCACCACGGCGTTGGCGCGCGTCACACGGCTGAACCAGCGCCCGCTGTCCTTGACGATGCGCTGCTGCGTGCCAAAGTCGGTGTAGATCAGCCCGAAGCGGTCGCGCGTGCCCATCGCCCACTCGAAGTTGTCGAGCAGCGACCAGCAGAAATAGCCCTTGAGCGGCACGCCTGCTTCGATCAGGCCGGGCAGCGCCTTCAAGTGCTGCTTGATGTAGTCGATGCGCGCCAGATCGTGCACCTGCCCTTCCCAGACCACATCGTCGTACGTCGCGCCGTTCTCTGTGATCATCAGCGCCGGGAAGGCGTAATCGCGGTGAATCCAGGTCAGCAGGTCAACCAGCGCTTGCGGCCAGATTTCCCAGCCGCGCGCCATCATGTTCACCGGGTTTCGACGGTGAATGATCGCGCCGCCTGGCGCGCTCTCGTCGTGACAGATGGCGCGCGAATAGTAGTTGACGCCCAGGAAATCAATCGGGACGGCCATCGTCGCCATGTCGCCGGGCGCAATGTCCGGCGCGTTCGGGCCGTAGTCCTGCCAGGCGTCCTGCGGGTAGCCCTTGCCGCTGATCGGGTCGATGAACCACAGGTTGAACTTGGCGTGGTACATATGCGCCGCGCGCCGGTCGGCCTCGGCGTCGGTCGCCGGATAACTGGGCGTGAGGTTCAAGACGATGCCCACCTGTGCGCCGGGGCTGTTCTGGCGGATGATCGGCACGGCCAGCCCATGCGAGAGCAGGACGTTGTGCGCCGCCTGCAGCGCGATCTTCGTGTCCTTCAGGCCCGGCGCGTGCTCCCCGATCTCATGGCTCAGGATCGAGATGCACCACGGCTCATTGTGCGTCATCCAGTCTTTGACTCGGTCGCCCAGACGCTTGACCGTCACCTCGACGTAGCCCAGATAGGCATCTATCGTGGCCCGGCCCGCCCAGCCGCCGCGATCCTGCAAAGCCTGGGGCAGATCCCAATGATAGAGCGTGACAAAAGGCCGGATATTGGCCGCCAGGAGCGCGTCGACCACCCGGTCGTAGTAGTCCAGGCCCTTCGGATTCACCGCGCCGTCGCCGTCGGGCACAATGCGTGGCCACGCGATGGAGAAGCGGTAAGCGTTCAGGCCCAGTTGCCCCATCAGAGCGATGTCTTCCGGGTAACGGTGATAGGAGTCACTGGCCGGATCACCCGTCTCGCCGGTCAGAATCTTGCCGGGCGTGGCCGCGAAACGATCCCAGATCGACTCGCCGCGCCCATCTTCGCGCGTCGCGCCCTCGATCTGGAAGGAAGCCGTCGCCGCGCCCCACAGGAAACCCGACGGAAATGCTGCTGCCATGTCGGTCTTCTTTCGGTGTAACCAATCATCCCACAGGCACAACCCGGCGGCTGGACAACGCCTCAAACGCCGCATCCAGCGCCGCGACCACGGCCCGCCCGTCTTCCCCGCTGACCGGGGACGGCGCGCCCTGCTCCACGGCGGCGCAGAAAGCCGCTACCGTCGCCAGCCAGCCCGCCGAATCGTCCGCCGAGCCGTCCAGCGACAGGAGCCGCTGCCCGCCGTCTTTGTCCACGATCAGCGCCTCGGCAGACGCGCTGGCGTCTGTCGGCACGCGCACGACGCCGCGCGCACAGCGGATAACGAGGCTGTTTTCCCAATCCGGGCGAAACGTCCAGCTCAACTGGACTGTGGCCAGCGTATCCCCGCTGAAGCGCAGTGTGCAAGCCACCGTATCAATGGTCGCCGCCGGTTTCTCGAAGGTGTGCGCCATCGCGCCGACCTCGACGATGCGCTGGTCGAGCAGCCAGGATAACAAATCGAACTTGTGCGCGCCCAGGTCGGCCAGCACGCCGTGCCCGCCCTGGTCTGGCCGGAAATACCAGTCCTGTGATGGACTCCAGTTTTCCGGCCCGCCGTGGCCAAACACGGCATGGGCGAGGTACGGCTGGCCTAACGACCCGGACTCGATCAGCGCCTTGACCGCCTGGTGCAGCCGGATGAAACGCTGATTGTGCGCCGCCATGAGCACGACGCCCGCCTGCGC
>JADZBY010000713.1 GCA_020851855.1 Anaerolineae bacterium | reverse complement strand
GCCAGCTTCTTCATCGCCAGCACCTTCGTGATCGCCGCCGTCAGCGTCGTCTTCCCGTGGTCGACGTGCCCGATCGTCCCGATGTTCAGGTGCGGCTTGTTTCGCTCGAACTTTTCCTTGCCCATGTTTACAGGGTGCTCCTCGTTGCCAGCTTATGCCTACCAGCGCATTACGGACCATGCCACGGCGGCGCGCGTCGCGCTCGACCGTACCAACAGGCTCAGTGGGGCAGTAGATGGAGTTTCAGGGGTTGCGAGGCAAGACAACGCCACCTGTAATACGAGAGCCTACAATGGGACTTGAACCCATGACCTCTCCCTTACCAAGGGAGTGCTCTACCGACTGAGCTATGTAGGCGTGTGCGGGACGGACCCATCACGGTGAGTCGGTGTGGCGATCTTGAAAGAGCCGACGAAGGGACTTGAACCCTTAACCCCAATATTACAAGTATTGTGCTCTGCCAGTTGAGCTACGTCGGCCAGCAAGCCCGATTATAGCATGGTGGCGGACACGGCTCAAGCCTGAAAGTTCGCTCAACGTGCTGCCCAAAGAGCGGTAGGGATTTTAGCGGAGAGTGGGCTGCCTTGTCAATGCTGGGAACCGCAAAGGCTCTTTGCTAGACTTCACGAGATGATACCACGCGTGCGCGCAGGATGAGCGTCACACCACAGCGGGTGACTTGAGCGATGGACCCAGCCCCTACAACGCAGGATATTCTGGACAACCCCCTGGTCCTGGTCACGGATGACAACGTGCAGGCGCGCATGTTGCTCCGCCGCATCTTCGAGCGCGAGCATTACCGCGTCGAAGAGGCGAGCGACGGGCATGAGGCCGTCCAGAAAGCCCGCGAGCTTCGCCCCGACCTGATCCTGATGGACATCCAGATGCCGGGCATGGATGGCTTTGAGGCAGTACGCCTTTTGCGCAGCGATTCGGTCACGGCGTACGTGCCCATCATCGTCGTCACCGCCGCCGCGCGCGACCCGCTTGACGTCAAGCGCGGTTTCGGCATGGGCGCGGATGACTACCTGGTCAAGCCCTTCAACGCCACCGAGTTGACCGCCCGCGCCGCGAGCAAAATCCGCGCCCGCCGCCTTGAAGACAGGCTTCAGCAGCGCACCACGGAGCTAGAGATGCTGGTGCAGGTCGGGCGTCGCCTGAACCGCGCGCTGGCGCTCGAAGACGTGGCCCAGGACCTGCTCGCCGCCGTTCTGGATTACCTGCCCGCCCGCTACGCCGCGCTGCTCATCATCGATGAACACGGGCAGCCCGTCCTGACGCGCTACATCGGCTTTCCCAATGAACCCGACGGCCTCTTTTCGCGCGGCACGCTGCCCGGCGACGCCCTTCAGCGCCGCGAGGTCATCACCGTGCGCGATGCCAGTGCGCAGCCGTCCGGGCGCTGGATACTCGGCGGAGTCGAGTGCCTGAGCGGCATCGCCCTGCCCTTCGAGCACATGGGCATCCTGCTCGGCGTGTTGGTGCTGGGCGATCCGGAGCCGGGCCGCTTCGCCGATGGGCAGGTGCGCGTCCTGCACTCGATTGCCGAGCACGCTTCGTTGGCCATCCGCAACGCCCAGCTATACACCCGCCTGCAAGAGTACGTGCAAAACCTTGAGGCCATGGTCGAAGCGCGCACCCAGGCCCTGCAGGCGGCGCAGGTGCAGCTCCAGCGCGCGGACAAGCTCGCCGCGCTCGGTACGCTGGCGGCGGGCATCGCCCACGAGATCAACAACCCGCTCCAGCCCGTGTTAACCAACCTGGAACTGGCCATCGAGGACATCGACGCCGGGCAGGGCGTCGACCGCGAGATGCTCGATTTTGCGCGGCAGGACGTGCAGCGCATCAAGCGCATCGTCGCCGGCCTGCTGGACTTCGCCCGGCCCGCCAAGATGGAGCTTGGCCCGGTGGACGTGAACAAGGTCATGGAAGAGGTCATCGGGCTGGCGCGCAAACAACTGGAACACGCCCGTGTGCAGATTCAAATGGCTCCACGGGCGCGCAAGCGCATCCTCGGCAGCGCCGATCAACTGAAACAGGTCTTTTTGAACCTCGTGGTCAACGCCATGGACGCCATGCCCGGCGGCGGCATCTTGCGCATCGAGACGCATGATCGGGGCGATTTCGTCTTGCTTCAGGTGCAGGACACGGGCAGCGGTATTGCGCCGGACCTTCTGCCGCACATCTTCGATCCGTTCTACACGACGAAGAATCATGGGACCGGGCTGGGCCTGTCCGTCAGCCACAGCATCATCCAGAGCCACGGTGGCCGGTTCGAGGTCGCCAGTGAGCCGGGCCAATACACGCGCTTCGAGGTGTATCTGCCCGTCGCGGATAAGTAACCGTCGCGGGGGATCATCACGACCCCCACCCCTCTCCATGAGGGAGAGGGGCCGGGGGTGATAGTTGCTACTGCGTTGTAGTGGCCTGGGCGGTGGCCGTAGCCAGCCGCGGCGGATCGTTGGCGGGCGCACGGCACAGGAACAGCCCCTCTTCGGCGTTATCGAACGGCGCACGGTAGTCATACCGGGCGCGGTTGTAGATGAAAATGATCTGCCAGCCGCCGGTAATGACCTGATCGACCGTGCCGCCCGCTACCGGGCACTCCAACTGCGAGTTCTGGAACTCGCGCCAGCGCCAGCTCCAGCTTGAGCGCGTATTGTCGAAGTCTGCATAGGTCAGCGTGTAACCCAGGCGCTCGCTCAGCTGGGCCAGCGCCACATCCAGCACGGCGGGCGGCTCCGTATTCGGCGTCACCGGGACCAGCGTGGGCAGTTCGTAAATCGCGCCGGTTGGATTCTGGCAAAAACGCAGCGAATTTGGGTCTGCCAGCGAAACGCGGTACTCGTAACGCACGCCGCGCAGCACAAACACGAACTGGTAACCCGGCGTCTGGACCGCCGTCACCGCTTCGCCCGAATTGGGGCATTCCAGCGCGCTGTCGGCAAAGGTGAAGCCGCGCCATTCCCAGCGCGACGTGCTGTTGTCGAAGTCGGCTTCCGTGATGGTGCGCCCCAGACGCTGGCTGAGATCGGCCAGCGCAGCCTCAAACGTCGGGGGCCGCCCGCCTTGCGCCAGCGCGCCGACCAGCGGGCCGAGCGCGAT
>JADZBY010000712.1 GCA_020851855.1 Anaerolineae bacterium | reverse complement strand
GCCCCGCACCAGCGCATTCAGTATGGAGAACAAGCAGCCCCCCGGTTGCGGCTCGGATGACCGCGTCGAATCGTCGGCCATGTTCCTTTATCCCTTCACTTTCAATTCCAACTCGACGGCGTCGGCCTGACGGCGGATGAATTTCTCGCGCACCTCGTCGGGCAAGTCGTGCCAGGGCACGACTTCCGCCGCTTCCAAATGGACCAGCGCGCCGTCGTCCTTGCGCAAGTCGGCCTGCAACACCCGCTCGTGCTGCTGACCGCCTTCCAGGCGGCGCAGGATCAGCCGCGCGTGCACGATGCGCTCCTGAAGGCGCTGCGCCGTGCGCGTGGCGATCACAATGAAGCGGTCCCCGGCGGCCAGCAGCATCAAGAACGCCTCACGTAGCTCGTTCCCGAACAAATCGCCCAGCCACCCGGCCAGCACGTTGTTGGCCCAGGCCACGATCTTCTGCCAGAAGGCGATGGTCAGGCCGATAACCAGCCCGGCGGCGGCGATGACTACCCATTCCATGCGGTTTTCCTATCCTCGTGTCCCACCCTCACTCCCCCGGCCCCTCTGGCCCTCATGGCGAGAGGGGAGCAATGCACGGTGCGGAGCGTCTTCTTAGCCCCTCTCCATGAGGGAGAGGGGTTGGGGTGAGGGTTTCGCGATACTTGCCGGCCTGCGCGCCGATTATTCTTTCACTGTGCTAATGGACGAAACTAGAACCTTGTACGCATAATTAGGATTCTATGTTGCGGATTGCATGGCGTCCATCGTAGGATCAGCGTGTGGCGTGCGCAACATTCACCCACCCAACAGGTGTGAGACACAGAGGTGCAATGGTGTTTATCCCAACCGTCATCGAGGACACCGGGCGATATGAGCGCGCCTGGGATGTCTATTCACTTCTGCTCAAAGAGCGTATCGTCTTCCTGGGCACGGAGATCAACTCCATCGTGGCCAATTCCATCGTCGCCCAGTTGCTTTACCTGGAACACGAGGACCCGGAGCGCGAGATTCAGATGTACATCCAGTCGCCGGGTGGGGAAATCTACGCCGGGCTGGCCATCTACGACGCCATGCGCCAGATTCGCGCCCCCGTATCTACCACGGCCATCGGCATGACCGCCAGTTTCGGCACGGTGCTGCTCGCCGCCGGGCGAAAGGGCATGCGCTATGCCCTGCCCAACGCCACGATCCACATGCACCAGCCGTTGAGCTATGGCGGCGGTGGTCAGGCGTCCGACGTGGCCATCCACGCCCGCGAGATCATCCGGCTCAAAGACCGCCTTTTGGACATCTTCGTTGATGCGACCGGCCAGACACGCGAGCGCATCGAGCGCGACACGGACCGCGACATCTACCTGACGGCCCAACAGGCCATGGAATACGGCCTGATCGACCGGGTGCTGGCGAAGGGATAAGAAACAGGGCGTCACGGAGCGCGGACGCGGACGATCACCGGGATGGTCACCGCGCCGCGCTCTACGCCGCCCGCCGCGTCGTAAGCGTCCATTGCCTGGATCGTCTCGCACGGCAGCGGGTCGCGCGTCGGGCACGGGCCGATCGTTACCTGGAGCAAGTACTGGCCGGGCGGTGTGCTGGCGGGCAGCGTCACCGAGAACACATCGCGCGCCACCTTTCCGGACGGCCAGCGCAGCGTGGGCACGCCGCCGGGGTGGCGGTGCGCATCGCGGGCCACGATCTCCCGCGTCGCCGGGTCCACGATGCGCGCCTCGGACTGGTCATTCTCCACGATGGGCCGGCCCGCCTGCCAGTACACGGCCACATCCACGGCTTCACCCGGCGCGATGGATGTTTCGCCCACCTCGTAACCGAGCAAATCCACCCCGCCCTGCAGGAAACGCGGCAATGCCTGCATGTTCGCCGCCCGGAGCGCGCCGCGCGCTGCACCGGGCAGCGCGTCCGGGTGATCCTGCACCCACAGTGCAAAACCAAACGCGACGAAGACCAGCGCCGCGAGCGACGCCAGCCGGACGATGCTCAGTGAGGCGGGCGCGCTCTCGCCCGGCTCGCTCGTGCGGCCCAGCGTGCGCCACACGAGCATGGTGAATCCGACGCCGACGAGCGTCACCAGCCAGCCCAGGTCGCGCGCAGGCGTGCCGCCGTACCACACCGTCAGCGCGCCGTTGTAGGCGGGCAGTGCGAGCGTGATGAAGCCGTCCGCGTCCGGTGTGATCGGGATGGGCCGGTCGCCAATGCGGGCATACCAGCCGGGCGCAAACAGGATATTGAGCGCCACCGTGACCGCTTCCTGCGTGTTGACGATATAGGTGCTGTGCAGCGGCCCCTGATCAAGCGCGTCCATCTGCGCCCCGGCGGGCAGCGCGCGCCGGTTGACGCGGTCGGGCTGGGCGACGCCGAACACATCGAGCGCATTGGGCAGCGGTTGGGGCGCGCCGGGCGCGCTGGCGGGCAGGATCACGCCGTGGCGCAGCGTGGCGAGGTGAAAGCCCTGCAATTCGGCTTGCAGGCTGTCGCGTGCGCCGGTTTCCGTTTGGCGGGGCGTCCAGGGCGGCGGGTAGCTTGCCGGCAGCGCGCTCAGCAGCACGAGGCCACACAATGTGGGCAAAACGAAGCCGCTCCACGGGCGCGGGATGAGTTTTTCCAGGTCCGCCGCCGCTGATCCGGCCCCGGCAAGGCAAAATGCGGCCACGGCGACGGCGTGATAGGGCACGACTGGCTGAAATTGCCGCGCCGCGCCCGCCGGCCACAACCCGGCGGCCAGCGGCGACGCCAGCACGATCAGTGTCGCGCCCAAGCCGAGCAGGGCGAGCCGGTCGCCGGACGGGGTGCGCCGGACGAGCAGCACGCCCACGCCCGCCAGCGCCATCAGCCACGGCCCGATGCCCAGCCCACGGAAGGCGGTTGGGTTCAGCAGGCGCGGTTCAGCACTGGGCAGCGCGCCCAGGCTTTCGCTGAACGGAATCGCGCCGCCGTAGGCCGTATCCTGCCCGGCAGCCCAGCGAATATCGCCCGTTTCGGCCAGCGCGGGGAGCCAGAAGAAAGCGCTGATGCTCGCGGCGGCAATGAGCAGCGCCGCCACGGTGCTCACCGCCTGAGACATGGGCCGCCCACGCGCCGCCGCCAGCCGCCGCCCGGAGTCGATGACGAGCGCCAGCGCCGCCGCGCCCAGGAACGCGATGCGCGTGTCGCTCAGCCCGAAGGCCACGAACGCCAGCACGGCCACCGTCCAGGCGCGGCGGTCGGCGTGAAGCCAGAGCCGGTCAAGGCTCCACGCCGCCCAGGGCAGCAAGGCCAGCGCCAGAAGCACCGCCACGTCGCCAAAGATGTAGGGCAGCGACAACGCGATAGGCCCGCTGGTCAGGTACAGCGCCGCCGCGAGCACACCGCCCGGCAGACCCCAGCGCGTGCGGGCGAACAGGTACATGCCCGTCCCGGCCAGAAAGAACGCGCCGATGACCAGCAACTTCACGCTGTCGGCTGGCGGCGCTTCGGTGACGGCCTGGTGGAATCCGGCGACGTAGTGCGGCAGCGGGGCCAGAT
>JADZBY010000711.1 GCA_020851855.1 Anaerolineae bacterium | reverse complement strand
GGCGGACTCGTCGGCGCTCTCGCCCATGTACAGCGGATTGACGATGGGCGCTGCGCCGACCAGATAGGCGGTCAATTGGCCGCCGGCGTCGTGCGGGAAGTGCTTTTGCGCCCAGGCGAGCGACGGCGACTTGAGCGGCGACGTGTCCATGACCACCGCGCCGGGCCGCAGCGCCGGGCCGATGATGGACAGCACATCTTCGGTGTGCGCATAGGGCACGGCCACAAATACCAGGTTCGCCTCTGCCACCCCATCTTCGGGATTGGGCGCTTCGTTGTCGATAGCGCCGTTTTTCTTCGCCGCACGCAGCCGCGTGGACGACGAATCAAAGCCGGTGACGGTGAAGGTGTGCTTGTGCTCCGGCTTGCCATTCAACGCGCGCACGGCCATGCCAAACGACGCGCCGAGCCGCCCCAACCCGATCACCGTGACATTCACATCCGCCATGCATTCCTCCTCAAGTAACCCTCACCCCAACCCCTCTCCCTCAAGGCGAGGGGCTAAATCAGCGGCACGGCGGCGCGCAGCGGCGTCAGGGCTGTTTTTCCGTTGACCCTCACTCCCCCGACCCCTCTCTCCCTCATGGCGAGAGGGGAGAAAGACAGGGAACTCCCTGGTTTCCTCACCCCTCTCCATGAGGGAGAGGGGCTGGGGGTGAGGGTTTCCAGACACGCCCTAATTCGCATCGTCGGCGGCGCGCAGCGCGGCGAGCAACCGCTCATAGTCATTGCCCGGCGGGCCATCCAGTGGGCGCGCGTGGTCCGCGATGAGCGCCACGGCCAGCCGGTCGCCGCCCGCCGCCGCGACCAGCTCCGCGCTCCAGCCCGGATGCTGCACGGCGACGACAAAAGGCCGCCGCCAGCCGCGCGGCGCGCCCTGTGCGCCCCAGCGCTGCACCGCTTCCGGCCACACCGCCCCGACGAGCACTACCATGACGCGGTCCCACAGGTGGTAGGCCGCGCGCCTTTTCCCACAATCGTGCAGAAGCGCTGCGACCAGCAGCGCGGGATGATCATAGCCCGCCGCGCGCACGCTGCGCAAGACATTCAGGCTGTGCTGGCGCTCGCTGCGGCGCATGGCCCGGAACAAAGGCATCAGCGCCGGGCTGAGCACCGCCGCCGCTTCGCCCTCATCCACGCTCCGCGCCCAGGCGACCAGCGCTCGGATGCCCTGCCGCAGCCGCTTCACCGCCATGGTGTACGCCGCCCGCCCTCTCAGATGCCGAGCAGAACCTGAAACAGGAAGTTCATGGGCGGCGTGATGATCTGCCCGATGACGTTGATGTTCAGGAACGAGAGCGCGATGAGGAACAGAAAGATGTACATCGTCTCGTTCTGGTAGCGCTCCAACACCGCTGCCTGCGAGGGCGGCAGCAGCTTGCGCAGGATGTGCCAGCCGTCGAAGGGGAAGAGCGGGATCAGGTTGAAGATGAACAGCAGCACATTGAACTGGAACATCAGCGTCATGATGACGTTGAAGCTGGGCAGGATGTCGCCGCGCCGGGCGAAATCGACTTCCCAGAGGTTCAGGCGGTACAAGACGGCCACGATCACGGCCAGCACGAGGTTGGACACCGGCCCTGCCGCCACCGCCGCCAGATAGCCCCAGCGCCGGTCGCGCATCCGGTACTCGCTGATCGGCGCGGAGCCGAGGATGCCAAAGCCGACCAGCACCCACATCAGCCAGCCGGGCCAATAGATGTGCACCAGCGGATTGAGCGTCAGCCGCCCGGTTTGCGCCGGGACCGGATCGCCCATCCGCCAGCCGACGTAATTGTGCGCCCACTCGTGTACGGTCATGGCCACCAGCAGCACGAGCGCCATGCCGAGAATCTGTGCAATGTTGATACTACCGCTGAGTAACAAGCTTCCCTCCCGCACGTATGCGCCGCTCAGGGACCATGCGCCGAACCGGCCTGGGCGCTGAGGACGATGAGATTATAAACCGGGCGTCGGGTGGGCGGTATCATAGGCGCATTAGAAGCCGTAAGGCAAAACGCGGCAAAGGCTTGGGGCGCGGCCTGAAGGCGGTATACTTTTGTCCACCTGCGTCCGCGATGGGCGCGTTTCCGCTCAGCATCCGGAGAGCCGTTCCGCATGAACAACCCAGGCCAGCCGCCGCCCGCTTCCGAGCCGAGGGTCAGCGTCCCGCTGCCGCACTCGCGCGTGATCCTGACCTATATCCTGCTGGCGGTCATCGTCGGCATTTTCGTGCTCCAGCTCATCCTGAACGAGACGAATTACCCACGCACCGAAGAGATCACCGCCTGGGGCGCGCTGTTGTATTACCGCGTGGTCAATGACGGCGAGTTCTACCGGCTGTTCACGTCCATGTTCCTGCACGCCAACCAGGTGCACCTGCTCTTCAACGCGCTGGCGCTGTTTTCCTTTGGCCGCTCGGTGGAGATGTACTTCGGGACGGGGCGCTTCGGCCTGATTTACCTGCTGGGTGGGCTGGCGGGCGGCGTGGCCAGCTTCATCTTCTCGCGCAGCAACGTGGTGGGCGCATCGGGCGCGATCTTCGCCATCTTCGGCGCAGAGATGATCTTCCTGTTCCAGAATCGTAAGCTGCTCGGCCCGCGCGCCTTCCAGGAATTGCGCTCGCTGGCCGTCCTGGCGGTGCTCAACCTG
>JADZBY010000710.1 GCA_020851855.1 Anaerolineae bacterium | reverse complement strand
CGCCTTCGCCGCGCGCTTCGATGGTCCACGTGTACTCGCCGTCCGGGATCAGGCGGCGCTCAATCGTGCCCGCGACGGTTTCGCCGGGCAGCGTGAAGCCGTCCACCACGCCGCTGAACTGCACCGTGTAGGCTTCAGGCGGGCGCGCTTCGTCGTCGCGGAAGTGGTACTGCGCGCCGCTCTGGTTATCGGTGAAGAGGATGCTCAGGCGGGCGGGCCGGTTGAGCGTATAGCGGATGTCCGCCACGTCGTCGGAGCCATCGGCGTTGGGCGTGATGCGGTCCGGCGTCACGCTGACGTCTGCGAGCAGCGCGCGCGCCGGCTGGATGATCTGCGCGCCGAGGACGCCGACCACCACGAGCGCCAGCAGCGCGACGACGATGGTCAGGGCAAGGGAGATGCGCATGGGTACGGGTCCTTCACGCGCCGCGTGGTGCACCGAGAAGCGCACCACGCGGCAAATCCAGGCGGCGGAAGTCTAGCCCGTTACCGGCTCAGGGCGCAACCTGTGATCCCCCGGCGGACTCTGTGCTGTCGGCGGGCGTGCTGGCCGCCGCGCTGGTCTGCGTGCGGCGCACTTCTCCGTTTAGCCGGGCGTCGGCGGCGAAGGACTTCAGGAAGCGGTTGAGCAGCGTGAACAGCACATTTTGTTGCCAGCCGACGATGAACGCCAACAGCCAGATCACGAGCGGCGCCTGGGCGTCGGCCAGTTCCACCTGGGTCGCCAGATTCGGCGTGAAGGTCGAGCCGGTGACCACGAAGAAGATGAACACGACGAGGCCGGTCAATGCGCCGCCCAGCGGGTTGAGCACGTACCAACTCACGTGGATTGGGTCGAAGTCGCGGCGGATGGTGGTGTGCTCGTGCAGCGCGGACAGGCCGTTGAAGGTCGCGCCCAGGATGCCGAAGAGCATGGGCAGAAGCGCCATTTTCAGGATGGGGATGCTCGATGGGATCATGGCGCGGAACCACGGATCGGCCCCGATGAGCAAGAAGGCGAGGACCAGCCACAGCACGTTATAGGCGAGAAGTCGCGGGCGATACCGGCTGACGTCGGCCAGCACGCGCCGCTCACGCTGCAAATCCGCGCGGACCCGGTAGACGATCTGGCGCGCTTCCTCGTAATTGGCGGGCGATTGCAGCAAGAGCGACGTGGCGAACAACAAATCCTGCTGGTAGGCGTCGGTGGGCTTGCGCACGGCCTGGACCTGCTGCACGACTTCCTCTTGCAGCGCTTCCAGTTGCGCCCATAGCTCGGCCTGCCGCTGCGGCGTGACGAAGCGGCGCAACATGCCCCGGTTGGCCGAATCGTCGGGGCGGATCACCTCGCGGGCCGAGCGCCGTTCCGAAAGGATGGCGACGAAGGGATCGTTCAGGCTGCGCAGGCGCGCCTCGTCGATGATCGGGTCCTGGCTGATGATCACCCGCTCTGCACCCCGGCTGTCGATGGATACGGCTCCGGTCCTGCCGCCGTTGTTGTTCTCGGTCGCCGGGGGGACTTCGGGCTTATCCTGCTCGCTCACCACACGCCTCCTTGCCTCACGGACGCTGGCCTGCCTGCCGCTGGATTATAGCACCGAACAAAAAACCCCTTCTGCGCGAAGCCGTACAGAAGGGGCTGGGTGAATTGGCAGACGTTCGAGATGCTCAGCCGCGCGCCGGGGCGGTTGCTGGCGCGGCGGGCGCTTCCCGCTCGATGGCCTCAAAGTCCGTGAACAGGAAGTGATCGTGATAGTAGTGAATCCACAGGAAACACAGGATGGCCGTGTAATAGGCCGTGTCGAAGCGCGCGTTCATGCTGCGGCCCGGATCGAAGATGCTGACGGCGATGAACACCGCCACGCCGAGGAACAGCGAGCCGCCCAGCATCATGATGTTGAAGAAGTACAGCCGCCACGGGTGCTTGCCGCGCGCCAGATTGTCGATGGCCGGGTTCGACTTGGCCAGATCGCCGCTCTGCTGGCGCAATTTCAAGATGTAGAAGGTCAGCGCCAGGTATTGGAACGAGTGCCACGTGTTCAAGCCCTGGAACGCCGTGTCGAGGTTGTCGAGCGCGGGCATCGAGCACGCCACGGGCACGGTGATGGCCAGGAAGATGGTCTTCGGCCAGTGAATCGTGCCCTGACGATACTCGTTGATGGTCTTGACGATGTAGGCCACCAACGCCGCCAAAAATATGCCCGTCGCCGCGTAGAAGAACCACGCCTGCTGGAAGAACTCCGGGATGGCCTGCGTCAGGTCATTCGTGCCGACGGCAAACGCGCCCTGGCTGATCTTGAGCGCCGCGATGGGGAACAGGCAGGTCAGGATCAGGGCATAGTCGATGGCGCGCGACCAGAAGCCGAGCGTCGTCGTCCTGGCGTCCATGGTGCCGTTGCGCTTGTTGTACAGCTCCACGATGTACACCACCTGGTGCAGCACGTGGATCGCCGCCCAGAAAAAGAAGATGGTCAGGAGCAGCGTCAGGTTCAGGAACGCCAGCGAGACAACCACGATGGGGATGATGATCGAAGACCGGATGAGCATCGGGTAGCGCGTGACGAATTGTTTGTCGAGCGCGGTGCGGCTGAACGTGGCGTACATGTGCGGCCCGCCGACCAGCAGGGCGACCAGCAGGTTGACGCCGTTGCGCGCGACATCCGGGTTGATGCCCAGGTTATACCAACCGATGGTGTACAGCAGATATGGCAAGGGGACCAGAAACACGCTCATCGTCATGAACAGCGTGTCCCAGGTCCGGTTGCGCAGCCACAGCCCTTGAGGCCGTACGACCTCCTCCGGCTGGG
>JADZBY010000709.1 GCA_020851855.1 Anaerolineae bacterium | reverse complement strand
TGTATGCTGGTAGGTTGGAGCAACCAGGGCGGGGAATCAACGCCCATGCCAGACCTGATTTTCACAGCCGCCGAGGAAGTGGGTGACGGAAATGTCCCGCGCTCTGTGCTTGTGAAGATGGATGGCCTCAGCGGCAAGCTCTCCGAGTTCTACGTTCACGATTACCGCGAATCAGGTTTGTACGCATTGCGCTGGTCACCAGGCGGCGATCTTCTGGCCATTGCCATCGAGTCTCCGTCGCAGCCTGCCGATGACATGCCTTACTGGTGGGTCGAGGCCGCTCTCTGCATTCTGAGCCGTTCAGGCGCGCTCCAGATGTGCATGAATGCGCCGCTTGCGCCACAGTCGTACATGTGGGATGGCAACATCTCAAGCACCGCGTTTCCCATGTCCTGGTCGGACGATGGCAAGGTGGTGTATTTTCTGACGTCGACCCTGGATGCGCCCTTCACCCTGGCGCTTGTCGAAGCGGACGTAGCCAGCGGACAAACGCTCAGGACACTTTACCAGTACGAACCAACCGCCGAGGAAACACCCTGGATGGCGTGGTCATCCGACCGGGAAGCCCTGCTCGTAGGATTGGAGATGCCAACAGCAGCGACTACCAGCCTGATCCATCTCGATTCCGACGTCCGGCTCGAGATGGGCGATATTGTGGGGATAGACAGCTACATTTGCCGCGAGTTTTCACCTCAAGGCGCGTTATTTGCAGCCATTGCGCGCGATGGCAGCACGATCCTGGTCAGACAGGATGGTCAGATCGCACACGTGATCCCGCCGATCACCGGGGCTGTTTTCGCGTCATTTTCCTGCCCTGCGTGGTGGAGCGATGAACAAACGGTATATCTACACGGTCGCCGCACAGACACAAGTCGAGAAGCCATCGCGCGGTATTCCCTGGCGCAACGCGCGCTGATCGACATCATCTACAGCTTTCCGAGCGATTCAGGCGCTTATAGCGGGCCTCTCGCCGTCTCGCCAGACGGCCAGTTCGTCGCGTTTGAATCATTCGATAATCCAATCATGCCCGGTGCGCCGGTTGTGGAAGTCGTGAGCAAGGAACGATCCGCGCGTCGGCTTCTCGGCCCCTATGTGTATACCTATTCTCCGCTGTGGGAGCCAGAGCAAGTGCCCCAAAACTGATGAGCGTGGAAGAAAGGAGCCGCCCCGCCTTCTCCCCCTCGACAATTCCCCTCTGAATACGAAACTTTCACGAAACTGCGAGGCGCGCGCTCGAAACTCGGTGTACACCTGTGCTACAATGAAAGGTTAGAACATCCGCCCGGCCATCAGTGTGTGACTTCACAAGGAGCGCGGTGTGGCCCCCGATCTCTTGACACTCTTTGACGACCCGTCCGTCGCGCTGCTGTACTATATGTCGCTCATCGTCTTCAGCTTCGCCGCGCTGTTCATGGCGCTCGGCCAGCGCCTGCGCGGCCCGGCGGAGAAGATGGCGGGCCGTTACGCGCTGGCCTCGGCGGGCATCGCCCTGTCGTGGATCGCGCTCATGGCGGGCGCGGTGGCCGTCATCGTCTCGGGCCAGACGCGCGGCGCGATTTTGCCCCCGCTGAACCGGGCGGCGAGCGCGATGGTGGTCCTGCTGGCCGGATGGGCGTTCCTGGGGACTGAAGCGCCGACCGCCGACGAGGACATCGACGGGCCGCCGCGCCGCTCCGGGCAGGTCCTGATCACGCTGCTGGCGCTGGCGGTCGGCGCGGCCATCCTCGTCGGCTACGGCTACACCGCCGTGCAGTGGTACACCGGCCACACGCCCGCCGCCGAGTTCAACCTGAGCAGCTACGGGCGCATCTGGACCATCGCAACGCTCGTTTTGGCCGCGTTGATGCTGGCCCTGATGCTCATCCGCTTCCGCATCACGGTCGATGCGCCGCTCAAAATCCTGTTCATGGCCGCCGTGATCGCCGGCTACGGCTACACCGTCGCCGTCCTGCAAAACGGCGCGCTGCGCGGCGACGAATCGGGCGCGATTCAGCTTGCCTTCCTCGTCGCGATGGCCATTCTGCCCGTCGTCGTCTATCGCCTCGTCGTGGACCGGCTGACCGCCGTGGCGGCGCAGCGGGCCACACAGGCCACCGTCTCCACGCTGAACACCATTTCCACGAATCTCATCGACACCACCGTCGAGCGCGAGTCGGTGACGCTGCTCAAGGCGCTGGGCATCATCACCGAGAAGGAACAGCCCGACGAATTGCCGCGCCAGATCGTGATCGCTGCCTCGACGCTGGTCAAGGCGGACGTGACGGCGCTTCTCGTGCTGGACGACGCCGAATATGCCGACGTGATCGCCGCCTACGACAGCGTGCAGCAGCGGCCTATCGCAGCGATGGCCTTCAAGCTGGACGAGCAGCCCACGCTCCAGGACGCGATCCTGTCCCGGACGCAGCGCGCGCTGATGGCCGATCAGCATTTGAACGAGCTTGTGGACGTGTACACGCGGCTCGACATCCAGAAGATCGGGCCGGTCTATTTCCAGCCCTTGATCCGCGAAGGCGTGGTCGTCGGCGTGCTCGTCGTGGCGCTGCCTTATACCCAGCGCGATTTGCGGGAGAACGAAAAGCGCCTGCTCGAATCGCTCTCGCCCGTCGCGTCGCGCATGTTGACCATCGCCCGCGCGGCGCAGCGCAATGTGCTCAACGCGCGCAGCCGGTCGGTGCAGGCCATCGCGGACGACGCGCAGACCGCCCCGATTGTGTCGGCGGCGCGCGCCGAGATGCAGGCCAGCCTGGAACTGGCGCGCAGCCAGATCAACGAGCTGAGCGCGAAGGTGCGCGAATTGCAGATCGAGCTGGACTTCGAGCGCAGCCGGCTTGCCGAACTCGCCTCGGACGACCCCGAGGGCATGTCCATCACGCAGCGCATGGAGAAGATGTCCATGGAGCGCCGCCAGCTCGAAGCCGAGCGCGAGCGCTTGATCCAGGCGCTGAACGAGGCGCAGACTCAGCTTGCGTCGGCCACCGGCAGCGACGACGAGGTGTACGAGGCCGCCATCCACATCCTGCAGAAAGAGCGCGACGAGCTTCAGTCGCAAAAAGAGCAGCTTGAGGCCCAGCTCACCGAGTTGCGCTCGCACGGGGAAGCCACTGCGCCCGCCGTCCTGCGCGAGCTGCTCACCCGGCTGGCCGAAGAAAAATCGCGGCTGGCCGTGGAGCGCGACCACCTGAAATCGAACCTGGACGCGGTCGAGGCGCAGCTTGCCGCGCTGGGCATCGAGGGCGGCCCGGCCAGCCTGGTGACGACCATCGTGCAGCTCACCGAAGAGCGCAGCCAGTACAAGACGGTTGCCGAGCGCGCCACCCAGGACCGCGATGCGCTGCTGACCGAGATTCGCAAGTTCCAGGACCGCATCGCGCGCGAGAAAGAGCGCGACGCCAAGATCGCCTCGCTCGAAAACGAAGTGCGCCGCCTGGCCCAGGACCGCGAGGTGCTCATCCGCCAGCGCGATACGCTGAGCAATGCCCAGGGCGCACAGAAGGGCGACCGCGAGCAGTGGGAAGTCCTGCGCACGCGGATGTTGGCCGAGATGAGCGCCCTGCGCGCCGACCTGGAAACGGCCATCTTCGAGCGTAATCACGCCGTCGCAGAGCGCAACAAACTCGCCCAGGAACGGGCCACGCTGCTCACCGAGCGCGACCGGCTGCTGGCAGGACGTACCGCGCTGCAAACGGAGCGTGATCAGCTTCTCGCCCGCGTCGAGGGCAACCGCGAAGTGCTCCAGCAATTGGGCGCGGACGGCGTCGGCGCGCTGAAGACGATGATCGACGACCTGACCGAAGAGCGCAGCGAATTGGAGCACCAGTTGCTCCAGGCGCAGGCCACGCTCGACCGGCTGCGCGCCCAGCTTGACGAGGCGCGGCGCAAACCGGCGGACGGCGACAAGGCCCGCACGGGCGCGGCGCTGGACGAGGATACCGCCGCCGTGCTGCTCAGCGTGGCGCAGGAACTCCGCACACCGCTCACGTCCGTGGCCGCCTATGTTGACCTGCTGCTGGGCGAGTCGGTGGGCATCCTGGGCGAGCTTCAGCGCCAGTTCTTGCAGCGCGTGAAGGCGAATAGCGACCGGCTGGCGACGCTGGTCGAGGACTTCGTGCGCGTGGTGGCCATCGACACCGGGCAGTTGAAGCTGGACATCGGCGGCGTGGACATGGGCGACGTCATCGACGACGCCATCACGGCCACGCGCACGCAGTTCCGCGAGAAGGGCATCACGCTCAAGCTCGATTTGCCGGAGCAGTTGCCGTCTGTGCCGGGCGACCGGGGCGCGCTGCAACAGGTCATCGTCGAGTTGCTGTCCAATGCCTACCGGGCCTCTCCGACGGATGGGCAGGTCGCCGTGCGCGCCGAGACGGTCCGCAACTTCGTTTTTGCCACGGGCGACGGCGGCGCAGAGCGCACGGGCGACGCGGTGCTGATCGGCGTGCAGGACTGGGGCGGCGGCGTGCCGTTGGAAGAGCAGGCGCGCGTCTTCAGCCGTATGTACCGCGCCGACCGGCCCCTGATCCAGGGCGTGGGCGACACCACCGTCGGGCTGTCCATCGCGCGGGCGCTGACGGAGATGCACGGCGGGCGCATCTGGCTCGATTCGGAGCCGGGCCAGTCCAGCACGTTCACGCTGGCGCTGCCGCTCGTGGCAGTGCAACAACAAGGCGCAGCGGGGCAACCGGAGTCAGAGTTAAAGGCGAACCATGTCACGTCGTGACATCAGCAATGAGATCATCGTCGCGCTGATCGCCATTGCCATGCTGGCGCTGGCGCTCACCTTCGGCATCGTGCTGACCATCAGCAACCGGACCGAAACGCCCGCGCCGCCCACCGGGCTGGCCGCCGCCAACGAGACGCAGACACAAGCGGTCGCCCTGTTGCTGACCGCCTCGCCGGACGTGCAGGCCACCCTCGCCGCTGCCCGCCAGACCATCGACGCGGCGGGCACGTTGGGCGCGACGGCCAGCGCCATGGCGGAGATCACGGCCAGCCCCACCGCGCAGCGCGGCTCGCCCACGCCCGTGCCGACTGTGACGGCAGCGCCCCTGGAGCCGAGCGCCACGCCGAGCACGCCGACCGAATCGCCTACCGAGACGGCCAGCGAGACGCCCGTGCCGCCCTCACCGACGAGCGCCGGTGTGCAGGTCCTGATCACGGCCAGTACAACGGCCACGCCAGGCCGCACCGTCCAGGCGTCGGCCACGCGCGCCGTGGCGCAACGGGCCAGCGCGACAACCGCGCCCAGCCGGACGCGCCAACCCAGCGCAACGGCGACACCGACCGCATCGCGCACCGCCACCCGGACGGCCAGCCCGACGGCGACGCCGACGCACACCCCGTCCGCGACGTTCACCCGCACACCGACGCCTACCCCGACCGCGACAGCCACCGCCACGCGCACGCCGACGCCCAGCCACACGCCGAGCAACACCCCGACGCGCACGCCCACCCTGATCCCGACCATCACGACGGCGGTGAGCGCCCTCGTCCCGACGCCGACGCTGTTCATCCCCACACCGCTGCCGGGCGCGCTGCAAACCATCCAGGCGACGCCGTGCGTGCCGCGTGTGGGCTGGCAGCCGTACATCATCCAGCAGGGCGATACACTATTCAGCATTGCGCGGCAGGCGGGCATCAGTTTGGCGGAATTGCAGGCGGCAAGCTGCATCCCGGACGCATCGCGCATCGTTGCGGGCCATATCGTGCTCGTGCCGCCGGGCGCAACGGTCAATCCGCGTGGGTCCAGCGGCTCAAACGGCACGCCGGTCTTCACGCCGCCGCCGCTGCCGGGCGTGAATGCGCGCGACTGCGACAATCCTTCGGCGCGCATCGTCAGCCCGGCTCCCGGCGCGGTGCTGACCGGCCCATTCACCGTGATCGGCACGGCAAATATCGCCAATTTCAGCTTCTACAAGCTCGAGATGCGCCCCGACGACGGCGGGCAGAACTGGAACAACGTCGGCACGGTCTTTTCGGCGGTGGAAGGCGGCGTTTTGGGCCGCGTGGACACGTCGTTCTTCCCGGCGGGCATTTACTGGCTGCAACTGACCGTGGTGCAGACGGACAGCAACTACCCCCCGCCTTGCGCCATCCGGCTCATCGTCAATAAGTAGGTCAAAACACAGAGGGCGCGTCGCGACGCGCCCCAACACCTATCCTGTAGCCAGGAAGGCGCTACGCTTCGTCTTTCACATCTTCTGCCAGCCGGATGTGCAGCTCTTCCAGTTGCTTCGGCTCGGCCTCGGACGGCGCACCGGCCATCAGATCAGCGGCCTGCTGCGACTTCGGGAAGGCGATCACCTCGCGGATGTTCGGCTCGCCCGCCAGCAGCATGATCAGCCGGTCGATGCCGGGCGCGATGCCGCCGTGCGGCGGCGTGCCGTACTCGAACGCTTCCAGCATGTGCCCGAAACGCTGCCGCGCATCGTCCACGTCCAGCCCGATCAGCCCGAAGATCTTCTCTTGCAGCGCCCGGTCGTGGATACGGATGCTG
>JADZBY010000708.1 GCA_020851855.1 Anaerolineae bacterium | reverse complement strand
CGGTCGCCCAGGTCCAGGTCAAAGAGCGTTTCGGTCAGGCTGGGCACGAGCGAGACGACCCGCCGGGGCGTGAAGTCAACGGGCCGCTCGGCGCGGACGTGGTGAATGTGCGGCGAGCCGTCCACGTCGCCGGTGAGATTGTCGAGCGCTTCGTCTGTCATCGGCGTCACGTCCATCGTTGATGCCGTCATGCGCCGGTCAGCGCACATCCCGCCCCAGCGCCACCGTGATGCGGCCCGCTCCCCACGGCTCGACCTGCCCATCGGGGCCGAGCGCCAGCGCCGAGTCGCTGCCAATGCCCAGCCCGATGGCGTCGGGGTATTCGCCCAGCAAGGCCCGAAGGCGCTGGCTTTGCCCGGCGTCTTCGTGGCGTGGGATGATGGCCGCGCCTTCGATCCAGCCCAGGCCGCGCCCGCCGCCGTTCACGATGCTGCCCAGCACCGCCGCGCCCGCGCCGAGGCCCAGGATCACGCCGCCCCGGTCGTGCACGGCGGCGATGCCTTCGCTGGCCGCGCCCTGCAACGCCGAGCGCAGGCGCTCCACGTCCGGCCCGTCGCCCAGGATGACCATGCCCGCCTCTTCGACCTGGCGGCGAATCGTCTCGTCGTCCTGGGTCAGGATGTCCACCAGAAAGCCGGTCGGCGCGCCCAGGTCTTCGAGCAGGTCCAGGTGGCGGTCGGCGCTGTCCTCATCGCCCGCGGCCCACACATAGGCAACCGGCTCGTGCAGCCGGTTCTGGCCGAGGGCCTGGGCGGCGATGTCGAGCGCCTCTTCCGTCGATTCGGCGCTGCTGCCTGCCAGAATAATCCAACCCTCGCCATCGCGCCAACGGATCACGTTCACCTGCGGCATCAGTCTCTCGCGTCTCCACTACTCCCTGTCCAATTGCGCGCCCGCTGGCGCTGGTAACGCAGCCAGTCGCCGTCCGGGATGGGCGCGTGCACGTGGTCGCCCAGAAGCGCCCGGTTGCCCACATACACCCACGCCAGCGCCGCGCCGCCCGTGTCCAGCGCCACGCGGCGCTTCACCCGGCGGTACAGGCAGCGCTCCGGATCGGATGCCGGATCGTAGCCTTCCAGGTGATCGAGCGCGCGCACCGCCTGCTCGTAATGCACCGGGTGGATGACCATCACGTCGCCGCGCACCACCGACTCCGGCTCGGCTTCCACGATGATCGGGAAGGTGCGCAGCGAATAGAGCGCCATGCCCTCGATCTTAGCAGGGATTTCGGCCACCGTGTACCCCTCAAGCAGAAGCCGGTAGTTCGCCTGGCCGGGCCGCAGCGTGCCGTAGACAAAAAACGGGAGCTGCACCCACTCGCGCGGGCGAGTGGGCCGCTCTGCCGCGCGCCAGCCCCTAAGCCGGGACGACATAGGCAGCCACAGCCGCCGCCAGCAGCCCGGCCCCCAGCGCCAGCGCCCGTTCGTCAAAATCGAAACGCGGGTGGTGGTGCGCGTAGTCCAGTCCACGCGCCGCATTGGCCGAGCCGACGAACAGGAACGTGCCCGGTGTGCGCGCCAGGATGCAGGCCATGTCTTCCGAGGCCATCGTGCGCGCGTCGCCGTCCCAGGTGATGGGCGCGCCCCGCTGCTCCAGGTTCAGGCGCGCGAATGCGTCGCGCAGCTGCCGGTTCGTCGCCGCGTCGTTGATCAGCGGCGGCGTCAGCTGGCGTAGCGCCACATCCGCCGCGACGCCAAGCGCCGCCGCGACGCCCGCCGCGATCTCGCGCAGCCGGGCGCTCACCATGTCGTTCGTTTCCTGGCGGTAGGTGCGGAACGTGCCGGTCAGGCGCGCCTCGGCGGGGATCACGTTGTGCGTGAAGCCCGCGTTGAAGCTGCACACGGAGAGCGCCGCCGTGTCCAGGCCGCTCACGTTGCGGCTGACGATGGATTGCAGCGCCGTGACGATGTGCGCGCCGGCCAGCAGCGGGTCGCGCGTCTGGTCGGGCATTGCGCCGTGGCCGCCGCGCCCGCGCACGGTGATCTCAAACGTGTTCGCGCTGGCCATCATCGGGCCATCGACCAGCCCAACCACGCCGACCGGCATCTCGTTCCACAGGTGCAGGCCAAGCGCGACCTGCGGCGCGGGCGATTCGAGCACGCCGTCGTCGATCATGGCCATCGCGCCCTGGGCGATCTCTTCGGCGGGCTGGAACATGAATTTGATCCGCCCGGCGATCCGGTCGCGCCGCGCGGCGAGCATTTTCGCCACGGCAAGGCCGATGGCGGTGTGCCCGTCGTGGCCACAGGCGTGCATTTTGCCCGGCATCTCGGATACGTAATCGGTCTGGTTGGCCTCGGCGATGGGCAGGGCGTCCATGTCACAGCGCACGAGCACCGTCGGGCCGTCCGACGCGCCTTCCAGCACGCCGACGACGCCCGTCCGGCCCACGCCCGTCGCCACTTCCAGGCCGAGTTCGCCCAGTTCCCGCGCGACAATGCCCGCCGTGCGCACTTCTTCAAAGGCAAGCTCCGGGTGGCGATGCAGGTCACGCCGCCGGGCGATCATCTCGTCCGCGAGCGCTTCCGCCGCCGCCATCCAGTCGGTATCTACCGTCGCGGTCATATAACGTCCTTTTCTGCGTCGTTCACTGTGCTCCATTATATGCCGTCATCGGGCTGTGAAGACAGGTGAGGGCGGGGGTTATAGGGGAAGACGGACAACGCAGGCGTTGTCCCTACGAATGCCGTGTAGGGACGAGGCCTGCCTCGTCCGCCGCCGCGCCTCGTCCGCTGGCCGCCTCGTCCGCCGCTGCCTCGTCCGCCGCCTGCCTCGTCCGCCGCCGCCTCGTCCGCCGCTGCCTCGTCCGCCGCGCCTCGTCCGCCCCGCCTCGTCCGCCGCCTGCCTCGTCCGCCGCCCGGTTACCTCTACCCTCTGCGCGCAGCGCACGCTGCGGGTCCAGAGGGTGTCATGAACTTCGACCGGCGGACATCGCCCAGAGAGACGACGTCAACGCTTGGACCTCACCCCCAACCCCTCTCCACGACTGCCACCCCAGCGGGGACCCCAGCAGCCGTAGAGAGGGGAGCCAGCGAACCTATGCCGTTCCCCCTCTCCACGCGGAGTACCGCGTAGAGAGGGGGCCAGGGGGTGAGGTCCAGAATCGCGGGTCTAGCATGTCAGGCCTGCGCCGCCCACCAGGAGCTGCATCTCGACCATACCGCGCAGCCAGAAATAGATGAAGGCCGTCACAGCGACCATGATCAATGCGCCGCGCGCCTTCGACTCCCGGTCGATGCTGAAGGCGAGCATGGGCAGGATGAACAGCGCTGCCCGCATGAACAGGACCGGGAACGATCCGCATCCCGACGCCGGAAGGACGTTAAACCCGGCATACCCGACGCCGACCTTGTCGATCAGCGCGATGAGCATCACGGCCACGGCCATGATCGTCACGCTCTGCCGGGCGGTTTTCTGCCGCGCCATGAAAAACAGGGTCAGGAAAAAGATGATGTACAGGAAAAAGCCCCAGATGGTCTGCTGCATGTTGCCCTGGTTGATGGGGCTGAGGCGTTGAAGGATCAATTGGATGTCAATATTCTGCATCGATGCCTCGCAGATGGAAGGAATGCCGGGCGGAAGCCGAACACGTCCGCATAAAGCGCGTCGCCCTCAGACAAAATCATTCTAGTGCAAAATCGCCGGGCGCGCCGCGTCACCCGATGTGGCCCAGGTACGTGTGCGGCGATACCTGCACCGCGACGCCATCCGCCAGCCAGACTTTGTACGTGCCCTCGCCCAGCGCGCCGGTCATGAGCAGCGCCTCACCGCCCGCCACAAACGCCGCCGCGCGTAAATCGCCGTCCAGCCGGTCATTGACGAGGCGCTGCTCGCCGGTGAGCAGATTGGCCACGACCAGCGCATAACGCAGCCGCGTCTGGCCGCGCGCCAGCGTGTACACCGCGCGCTCACCGTCCGGCGAGAGCAGCAGCCCGGCGGCGCGCTCGTAGTCCGTGGCAAGCGGCTCAACCTGCGCCGAGAAGTCTGCGCCGATCTCCCAGACCGTGACGGCAAACGCGCCGTCCTCATCCGCCCACAGCCGGGCAAAACGCGCGCCGTCCGGCGTCACCGCGACCGGGCACGGGCAGCCGGGCGCAGTCGCGGGCAGTTCCGGCAGCGGCGCAGACGCGCCCGCCGCCACATCCAGGCGCAGTGCCTCGTCCACCGCACTCCGGGGCGAAGGCGGCGCGCTCCCGTCTTCGGATGGCGGCGCGAACAAGTCGGCGCGGCGCGCGTAATCCACCCAGTCGCCCGCGTCGCCCACGGCCAGCGGCAACACGCCGATGCCCTGCGTCGAGGTCGCGTGCAGCGCCAGTTGCGCGCCGCTGCCGTCGCCCGGCGCGATGTACAGGTCGCTGACGAGGTTCGGCCCATCGCTCACCGTGACCGTCCAGGCGAGGCGCTCTCGGCCCGGCGAGACGACCCAATCCACGCGCACGTTCGGCTGGCCGGGTGGGATGGGCGCGAAGATGTCGGCGCGGCCATCCGGCGTGGCGATGCGGACGAAGCCTGTGCCCGCCTCGCGGTAGATCACGCCTTGCTTGATGAGCGTGTGGTCACTGCCCGGCGCGGCCACCACGACGCTCAGACCGGTGCGCGCGTCCACGAAGAGCACCTGCTGCGCCGCCGCGTCGCCGTCGTCGGTCAGGAACACATCGTAAACGGTCGGTGGGGAGTCGCCATCGCCCTGCCCGCGCGCGGGCTGGCCAGACGACGCGAAGGAGAGCAAAAGGATCAGTAGTACGGCGGTGATCAGCAGTGGGCGGCGCATGGGGCGTGATCCTTGTCGGCCTTATGGCGAGCCGCGCAACGCTTGCACCAGGCGCGGCAGCACCTCGCCGGACGGCCCTTGCAGGAACAGGTCGCAGATGGGGGCGATCTCGTCGCGCTCCGGGTTTACGTCGATCAGGTAGGCGTCGCCGTGCCAGCGCGCGTAATAGGGCAGCGACGCCGCCGGCTGGACCATGCCCGACGTGCCGACCACGATCACGGCGTCGGCGGCTTTGGCCAGCTCGACGGCCCGTTCCAGCGCGCCCGGCGGCAGCATCTCGTTGAACCACACCACGTTGGGCCGGACGAACGCGCCGCAGTGTGGGCAGGGCGGCGGGCCTTTTTCCCGGTTCCAGTCGAGTTCGTGGATGTCGATGAGCGTCGGGTTGCCCTGGCAGTTGTCGTAACAGCGGTGCTGCGTGATGTCGCCGTGCAGCTCGATCACGTCGCTGCTACCGGCGGCGCGGTGCAGGCCGTCCACGTTTTGCGTGACGATGACCACCTGCGGGAAGAGGTCTTCGAGGTCGGCCAGCGCATAGTGGCCGGGATTGGGCCGCACGCTGGCCAGCAGATTCCGCCGGCTCTCGTACCAGTCCCACACCAGCTTGGGGTTGCGCAGAAACGCATCGGGCGTGGCGAGGTCCTGCGGGTCAAACTGCGCCCAATAGCCTTCCAGCGCATCGCGAAAGGTGGGCACACCGCTCTCTTTAGAGACGCCCGCGCCGGTCAGCACGACGAGCCGCTCGGCGTCGCGTAGCCGCCGCGCTGCCCTGGCGATGTCGCTGTCGCTCACCATGTGCGGGCGTCCTTTCTACGATGACTTCCAGGGCGGGCGGCTCGCAAGCTGCCCCTGCAATGGCCCTCGCGTCCGTAGGGTCGCGTCGCGACGCGCCCGTTCCGTTCTCCCTTCACCCAGTGGGCCGGGGGAGTGAGGGCCGCTAATTCACATCCACATCGCCAATCGCCTGCCGGATCGGCTCCAGCAGGGCGATCAGGCTTTCCGTCACCGCGTTCTTGAGGTCCATCGGGTGCAGGCCGTCTTTGTACGCCTGGGCCAGCTCGTCGTACGTCGCAAAGGTCAGGTTGCCGCCGTTTTCGGGCGTGCGCGGCACAAACAGCGAACGCCCCTGCTGGAACAACAGGTAACGCGCCCAGTTGAGCACCGGGTTGTAGTCCGTCTCCCCGGGTGGGCAGAACGCCTTCCGGATCTTCGCCCGAATCTGGTCCGGCGTATCGTTGACGAACACGGCGGAATCGGGCCGCGACTTGCTCATCTTCATCTCGGTGCGCAATTCGCGCAGCCGCTCCGGGTCGACCGGCCACTGTTTCGGCTTTTCCAGGCCGAGCAGCATGGGCTGGTGGATGATCACCGGCTTGATGATGTCGCCCTGGGCATTGCGCAGCGGCGAGACGCGCATCACGTTTGCCACGTCGCGCGCGATGACGTGCGCCTTACGCTGGTCAATGCCGCCGTGCGCGATGTTCACGCCCATGATGAAGATGTCGGCCACCTGCATGGGCGGGTAAATCAGCTTGGCAAAATCGAGCGCTTCGCCTTCCTTGCGGCCCATGATGCTGATGCTGCGCTCGATGCGGCTCAGCGTCGTGTTTTTCGCCACGTCGATGAGCGTTTCCCAATACCGATCGTTGTGATGGTACAGGTCCGAGCCGAGGATGTACTCGATCTGGCCCGGATCGCCGCCCGCCGCCGCCAGCGACGCGCTCAGGCCGACCTTGAAATACTCGTGCGCCACGCGCTTGATGCGCTCGCGGTCGCCGCCGAGCTTGTCGTTGATCCAGGTGTGCCAATCGGCCAGAAAGATCGTGCAGTGCACACCCGCCTGCTGCAAATCGCGGATTTTGTTCATGCTGGCCAGCGCCGTGCCCAGGTGCAGCCGTCCGGAGATTTCCAGGCCGATGTAGTGGCGCAGCGGTGTGCCGCTTTCCAGCAGGGCGGGCAATTCGTCCCTGCCGATCACTTCTTCCAGGTTGCGCGTAATCAATTCGACGCGCTCGGCGGTGGTCAGGGTGGTGGATTCGGTCATGCAGGCAGGCTCCCGGTCACTGGTCACGCTTCAGGCAACGCCCCGGCGCGGGGCTGAGGGCTATTCTAACACAAACCCCGCGCCTTCTCAGGGAAAACGCGGGGCCGCTCTATCAAGTCCCGGGGGGCGGATTCGAACCACCGTATGGCTGATTTACAGTCAGCTGCCTTAGGCCACTTGGCTACCCCGGGGCGCTGACGGGACACATCATAACACGCCGTGTGGGGATCGTCAACGCCGAATCGCCCGCGAATCCCGACACCGTACCGCGATGTGGCAAACCGGGTATAATCCGGCGCGCGAAGGGGAAGTGGTGTCTCATGCGCATCAAAGTCACGGGCCGCCAGCCGTTGCGCGGCGCGTATCAGGCCTCTGGCAACAGCAACGCCGCCATGGCGCTCGTCGCGGCGTCCATGCTCAGCGGCGCGCCGGTCGAGCTTGCCAACATGCCGGATACGGTCAGCGTCGGCGTGATGCTCGAAATCGGGGCGAATCTGGGCCTGCACGTCGATGAAGGGCTGCCCGGCGACGGGCGGATCACGCTGCACACGCCGCACATCACCGGGCGCGGCCTGAGCCGGGAACACAGCGACGCGCTGAGCGGCACGCTGTTGCTGCTCGCGCCGATTCTGGCCCGCCGTCGCCACGCCCGCCTGAGCACCGACCAATCCATCAGCCGCCTGAGCGCCCATCTCGCCGCCCTGCGCGACCTGGGCTGCGGCGTGAGCATCGACGGCGGCGTGATCGACCTGCGCGCCGAGCCGTGGGATAGCCGTGAGATCGTGCTGGAACAGACCAGCGTCACGGCCACGGCGCTGGTGTGTATGCTGGCCGCCGCGCTTGGCGAGCGCACGGTGATCCTCAACGCCGCATCCGAGCCGCACGTGGTCGATGTGCTGCGCCTGCTCGAAGGGATGGGCGCGACCGTCGAGGGCGTCGGCTCGAACCTGATCACCGTGCACGGGCGGTTTGGCAAGGATGACCTGGGCGGCGCGGCGCTGGCCGTCTCGCCCGACCATATCGAAGCGGCCAGCGTGGCGGCCATCGCCGCGCTGAGCGGCGGACGGCTGACCATCGAGGGCACGCGCCGCCGCGATTTGCGCCTCATCGCGCGGGTGTACGAGCGCCTCGGCCTGCATATCAGCCTGGACGAGGACGCCGTCGTCGTGCCCGTGCACGATCGCTTTGAAGTGCCCAACCGCGATGAAGATGTGGACGTGACCGTCGAATCCGCGCCGTGGCCGGGCTTCCCTTCGGACCTGATCGCCATGGCGACCGTGATCGCCACCCAGGCGCGCGGCACGACGCTCATCCACGAGAAACTGTTCAACAACCGGATGCTGTTCACCGACCGGCTGACGGCGATGGGCGCGCAGATCGTCCTGTGCGACCCGCACCGCGCCATCGTCGTTGGCCCGACGCGGCTTACCGGCGATTACGTGGACAATCCCGACGTGCGCACCGGGCTGGCCGTGCTGGCGGCGGCGCTGTGCGCCCAGGGCGAGACGATCATCGACACCGCCGAAGCCTTTGACCGCAGCTTTGCCGGTGTTTTGGACAAACTGGCGGCGGTCGGCGCGCACATTCGCCGCGCCGAACTGTGACCGGCTGGTGAGCGGAGACGGCATGGCCATCAACCTTGACACGCTGGATGGGCTGGAATTTGCCGCCGAAGTGACGGGCGACGGCCCGCCGATCCTGCTCTTGCACGGCTGGGGCGGGCGCATCGAGAGTATGCAGGCCGTCGCCGCCGGGCTGGTCCCGCACGGCTTCCAGGCGCACATCCTCGACCTGCCCGGCTTCGGGCGCAGCGCCGCACCGCCGCAGACGCCGGAGCCGTGGGGCGTCTTCGATTACACCGAATTTGTGCGCCGCTACATGGACAAAACCGGCCTGCCGTCCTTTCACGTGATCGGGCACTCGTTCGGCGGGCGCATCGGCATCCTGCTCGGCGCGAACCATCCCGAACGGGTCGGCAAGCTCGTGCTGGCGGATAGCGCCGGTGTGCTCACGCCGCCCTCGGCGCGCTCCCGGCTGGTCGAGCTGGGCAAGGCGGCGCTCAAGCTGCCCGGCCTGAGTGGGCTGGAGCCGCAGTTGCGCAAGCTCGGCCAGCGCGCGCTCGGCTCGGACGACCTGAAGAGCGCCGGGGCACTGGAAGCCACCTTCCGCAAGGTGGTTACCGAAGACCTGCTGCCCTATGCAGCCCGCATCAAAGCGCCCACGCTGCTCATCTGGGGCGACCTGGACCAGGATACGCCGCTTTGGCAGGGGCAGGCGCTTGAGAAAACCATCCCCGACGCCGGACTGGTGGTGTTCAAGGGCGCGGGGCACTTCGCCTACCAGGAGCGCCTCACCGAGTTCGTGCACATCGTGAAGACCTTTCTCCAGGGGAAAGCGTAGTGGACTCACTGAACTCCCTGTTTGCCCCGGCGGCGCTCGTCCCGCTGCTCACCTTCGCGTTCGGGCT
>JADZBY010000707.1 GCA_020851855.1 Anaerolineae bacterium | reverse complement strand
ATCTGCCCGGAGTCGATCTCGGCAATGACGCGCCGCATCTCGGTTGGCTCGGCGGGCTTGACGACGAACAGGTTGCTGCCGCCTTCGAATGCGCCGTGAATCAACTCGGAATCGTCGTCCATGGAGATGATGATGACGATGCTCTCCGGCGCGGTGGCCCGAATGCGCGGGATCAGGCTCGTGCCACGCCCATCGGGCAGGTACTCATCGACCAGATACAGCGAGATGTCGGGCGCGACCAGCGGCTGAGCGCCTTCCACATCCTCGGCGCTCACGCATTCGTAGCCCTGTTCGGCCAGGACTCGCCCCCAAATCGAGCGCGAGGACGGATCATCTTCGATAATGAGGGCGCGTTTCATGCTCATCCTTGACTTGCTCACCGACCGTGTGTAATGGAGAAACGATGGCGGGATTCTAAAGCCCCCTTCGACGCGAGTCAATTGCCGATTAGCGACTCTACTCTACCGGTTCGAGCCAGTACTGGCCGCCTTCGCCTTCCGCAGTCCAGCCGTAGTAGCCGCTGTGTAGAATCTGCCACCAGATCAGGCCATCGGCGCACACCGGGCCATCCAACACGTCAAATTCGGTCCCGGCGGACATGCGCACCACCTCGACGGCTCCGCTGGCGATGCGCGCAGGCCGGTCATTGACCAGGTTGTCCAGGCCGGGCGTCACGCGGCCCCGTTGGCCGACAACCAGGCGGGGCGCAGGCGCATTGGAACAGCCGGGCGCGGGCGTGTTGGGGAGCCGCTCCGCCGTCGGCGTGACGTCGGGCGTTTCGCTGGCAACATCGCCGGGGGCGTCGCCCGCGAAGTCGGTCGCGCTGCCGGTCCCCGATTTCACGTCCAGCGCCGAGGTGGCGGCGATGATCGGCGGGTTGGCTCCCTGCGTGCTGTCGGTCGACGCGGGACGGGTGATCTGGCCCTGGCTGAACACGAACACAAACGCCGCCGCCACCGCCGTCAGGGCAATGGTGACGCTGAGCCGCATGAAACTGGCGCTGCACGAGGCGCGCGACGCACGCTTAACCGGCGTTCGCAACGTTTCGGGAGCTTGCGAGGCGGACAGGGCCGACTGCGCCTGCTGCGCCTTCGAGAGCGTGGGCAAGCCCGAAATCCGCGTGGGAGCCTCGTACTGCTCGCGCAAGAGCCGCTCGATAGGCGCTGTGGTCAGGGCGTTTGTCTGTAACGTGCGGGTAACGCGCTCCACGCAATCCTCGTAGGGCTGGCGCGTGAAGTCGTGAATCTGGTATTTGCCCGGCGAGACGACGATGGGCAATTTCTGATAGGGCGTCTCGCGGGCCATCACCGGGACGATGATAGGCGGCGGCTGAAGGCTGGCGGCGTGCAGCAGTTCGGTCAGTGCGCCGCTGTGCCGGTCAATCGAGTCGGGCGAGATGACGAAGATGAAGTGTGAACAGCCTTCGATGCCCGCCTGAATCTCGTCCCAGAACGGGTCGCGCCCGACGATATTCCAGCGGTCCAGCCAGAGATCACACCCGGCGGCTTTGAGGTCGCCCGCCAGGTTGAGCACGAAGTCGCGGTCTTTGGAGCTGTAGCTGACAAATGCGTGTCCCATCGTCTCACCCTGGCTATGTAAGCACTGTACTATCCTACACCGAAAGACGGTGGGGTTAAAGCGGCGATTTGACAGAAGGCAGAGGGAGCCTCGCCATCTCGGGGGATTCGGGCTAGAGGCTGTTATGAACTTCCGGCCTCACCCCCTAACCCCCTCTCCACGCGGAGTACCGCCTAGAGAGGGGGAAAAGCGCGGTGACCGGCGTGCACACTCCCCTCTCTACGGCTGCCGGGGTCCCCGCTGGGGTGGCAGTCGTGGAGAGGGGTCGGGGGTGAGGTCAGGGCGTTGACATCGTCTATCTGGGCATTGTCCGCTGGTCGAAGTTCATAACACCCTCTGGGCGGGCCAGCGCGAGAGTGCTCACCCCATGCGTGTTGGCCGGTGAGGGGCGAGGGTGCGCAGCGGACAACGCAGGCGTTGTCCCCACGAGAGCGAGGTGTAGGGACGGGGCCTGCCTCGTCCGCCCAGGCTCCAGCGCATTGCCCCGACCGGCCCTGCCCCTCGCCGCGTCGGCGAGAGGTCAGGGTAAGGCCAATCGCCTCAGTTGGTCAGGGACAGCGAATCCCACTGCGCCTGTTCGAGGCGGTTGAACTTGACCGAATAGGTCTGGCCGGGCCGGAACTGCCGCCACGTGCTCTCTTCTTCGTTTGGCACGACGTACTCGTAGGTCTGGTTAGCCTTGTCGCCCAGGCCGGTGAAGCGCACGATGAGCTTCTGCTCCCGGTTCATCTCCGTCTCGCGGAAGCCGAGCGACAGATTGGGCCATTGCAGCGGCTGGTCCGGGCCGCCGCCCGCCCGCGCATCGCGCACGTGCATGATCTGATCGTAGGAATAACTGCACCAACTGTCCGTGCGAGATTCGGTGCGCATCCGGGTACAGTACCGCGGCTGCTCGATGAATGTGCCATCGCCCCGGTCAATGCGCGTCGTGCCGCACTCGTACTGCTCCGGGACCTGATACTCGCGCTGGCGCGGCGAGCAGCTCTGGTTGTACGCGCCCGGCGGGACGCTGTCGCGCCAACCGCTGCCGGTGAGCGTCGTCACCTGCCCGATGGCGACCACGCGCTCCCAGCTCACATCGCTGACCTGGACCTGAACGTCGTAGGTGCTGTTGCGCAGGAACAGAAACGCCGCGACGAGTCCGACGCACACCACGAGGGTCAGGATCAGCGCGATGGGCAGCCACTTGGGCATGGCGGCGCTTTGGCCGGTTTTGCCCTGGATGCGCGCCATCTCGGCCTGGTGCTTTTCCAGCACGACATCGGCGGCCACGCCCGTATCGGCAGCGGAGCCTTTTTCGATGGCCGCACGCACGGCGGCGTCTTGTGCGCCGGACAGGTCGCCGCCGCACTCCTTGCAGAAATTCGCGTTGCGGCTGTTTGGCTGTCCGCAAAACGGGCAGATGCGGTCCACGCCCGCGTACACATAGTCCGGATCAGCGACTTCTTTTTTGTCTTCGTCCGAAGGGAAATAACGCCACTGCGGGTCTTGCGCCGCGCCGCAATTGGGGCAGTGCCGGTGCTCGACGCCCAGCAGCTTTTTTGTGCCGCAGAACCGGCAGTCCCACAACATCTGGTAGGCGCGGTCGGCGGACGGGGACCTGGGCGAAAGGTCGAAGGCCATGATACGTGTGTTGCTACCTTTCTCAGGGGCGCACTATGCGGTTGTCACGTGAACGCGCCCGGTCATGCGCCCTGGTCGGTGGAGTCGCCCGTGGGCAACCCATACTGGCTCCGGATCGCCGTCTCAATTTCGGCGGCAACCTGCGCGTTTTTCTTCAGGAACTCCTTGGCGGCCTCGCGCCCTTGCCCGAGGTTCATTTCCCGGAAGCGGAAGAACGCGCCGCGCTTTTCCAGCAGGTCAATGGCAACGCCGATGTCGAGGATGTCCCCGACTTTGCTGATGCCCTCGTTGAACATGATGTCAAATTCGGCCTCGCGGAAGGGCGGCGCGACCTTGTTCTTGGTCACGCGCACGCGCGTCCGGTTGCCGACATCCTGATCGCCCTGCTTGATGCCCTGGATGCGGCGCATGTCGAGGCGCACGCTGGCATAGAACTTGAGCGAGCGGCCCCCCGACGTCGTTTCGGGGTTGCCGAACATGACGCCGATCTTCTCGCGCAGCTGGTTGGTGAAGATCATGACGCCGTTCGAGTGTTTGATCGCGCCGGACAGCTTGCGCAGGGCCTGGCTCATCAGGCGCGCCTGCAAGCCAACGTGCGAGTCGCCCATCTCGCCTTCGATCTCGGCTTTGGGCACGAGCGCCGCGACACTGTCCAGCACGATCACGTCAAAGACGCTGGATCGCACCAGGGCATCGCAGATTTCGAGGGCCTGCTCTGCCGTGTCCGGCTGCGAGATGTACAGGTTGTTGACGTTCACGCCGATGCGCGCCGCGTAGCGGGGATCGAGGGCGTGCTCCATGTCCACGAAGGCCGCCACGCCGCCTTTCTTCTGGGCCTCTGCGATGACGTGCAGGCACAGCGTCGTCTTGCCAGAGCTTTCCGCGCCGTAGATCTCCGTGATGCGCCCGCGCGGCAGCCCACCGACGCCGACCGCAATATCCAGCGCCAGCGAGCCGGTCGGGATCGCCGCCACCTGCAGATGCTGCGCGTCGCCCAAGCGCAAGACCGTGCCATCGCCAAAGCGTTTGGTCAGGTCTTGAAGTGCGGCGTCAAGCGCCTTGCGGCGTCCATCGTCGGTCATGGTGTGATCTCCGGGGTCTCAGGTCAGTCTCACGCGGGCCAGCTTCACGTCAGGCCAGTTTACAGCGGTTCCGGGCCGGATGCAATGCAAAAGATGCCGCGCTCCCGCTCAGGACGCGCCGCCGGACGCGCCGCCGGATGTGTTGCCCGATTTGCCGCCGGGCGTATCGTCCGGCTTGGGCGACGGCTTGTCCGGGCGCGGCAGGATCGCCGTGCGCTGGCCGGGCCGCGTCTGGCGGCGGTTCGGGGAGAGTGGGCGCGTCGCGTGCTTGTGGATCGAGTCAGGGTCCTGGGGCAAGATCACCTGCCGCGAGCGGGGGATGATGGCCGTTTCCAGCGTGATCTCCGGCTCGGCGGGGGCCTGGGCGCGCCATTCTTCGATGAACGCGCCCAGCCAGGCGATCTCGGCCTCGATCATCGCCATGCGGTGCGAAAAGAGCGCCTTCGCCTCGAAGGAGTCATCTTTGGGCGTCGCCTCGACCGTTTCCTGGAGCCGGGCCAGCTGGGCGGCAAGGTCCTGCTGGCGGCTCAGAAGGGCGGCCTCAATCTGGCTGAAGCGCAACACGCCCAGGTTGGCCAGCCCAAGCTCGAAGCTGCGGTCGATGGAGCGCGCCGAGCCGAGCAAATCCGCGACGGCGGTCTGCAATACGCCCGTTCCGGCGGGCGTGAGGCTGTACACGCGCCGCGCCGGCTCGCCGTCCGCGTCTGCCGCCTTGCCGCCCGTCTTGCCGCCCGTTTTGGTATGGCTAATCAGCCCTTGCCGCGTCAGCTTCTCCAGCACGTAGTACATCGACGAGTTGCCGATAGCCGTCCAGCGGCGCAATCCGCGCGCCTCAATCAGCCGGTGCAGCTCGTGGTCGTCGTAGGGTCCTTCCGCCAGCAGGCTCAGGATTGCCAGTTCCGCGTCGGTCATGGACAGCCATCCTCGTACAGGGTCAAAGAGCGCTCAACGATGGATACAGGGTAGCATTACCCTTACAGCGCGTCAATCGGCGGGCGAATCGTGCGACGAAGACGCGGGATTTGGCAGGCGGGCGAATTTCAGAGAAAACTGTAAAATAAACCGCTCGGACGGTTTGACACTGCACGGCGTCTATGTTATTCTTCCCTGAAGTTTGCTCCGATTTTCTCAAACGCCCATCCTGTTTTCGTCCGAGCTATCGTGGGAGTGCCCATGCTCGACCAGTATGCGCCTGCCGCTGTACTGCTTCTCATCACCACGGTCGTCGCGATCATCGTGCTGTTCATTTCGCGCGTCCTGGGACCGTACCGCCCGCTTTCGCGCAAGCTCGTGCCCTACGAGAGCGGCATGGTCCCCATTGGCCCGGCCAACCGGCGGCTCCCGGTGAAGTTTTACCTCGTCGCCGTGCTCTTCATCCTGTTCGATATCGAGGTGATGTTCTTCCTGCCCTTTGCCGTCACCGTGCGCGAATTTGGCGTGGCGGCGCTGGTGGTCATGGGGGTATTTATCGTAATCCTTGAGATCGGGCATTATTATGCCTGGAAAAAGGGAGCGTTGGAATGGGAGTAACCAGCAAACTGGGCAACCTGGGCGTCGTCACCACCACGCTGGAGACGGCGATCAACTGGGGCCGCACCAATTCGATGTGGCCGATGCTCTTTGGGCTGGCGTGCTGCGCCATTGAGATGATGAGCGCCCAGGCCCCGGTGTACGATATGTCACGTTTCGGCATGGAATTGATGCGCGCCAGCCCGCGCCAGAGCGACCTGATGATCGTCGCGGGCCGCGTGGTGCGCAAGATGGCCCCGGTCCTGCGCCAGCTTTACGACCAGATGCCCAGCCCCAAGTGGGTGGTGGCCATGGGCGACTGCGCGTCGTGCAGCGGCGTGTTCAACAACTACGCCGTGGTGCAGGGTGTAGATGAGATCGTGCCGGTCGATGTGTATGTGGCGGGCTGCCCGCCGCGCCCGGAGCAGCTCATTCACGGCATCATGACGCTGCACGAGAAGGTCAAGACCGAGCGCATTGTGGACTGGGCGTAGGGCACGACAGGCATCGCGAGGGGGCGCGTGGCCGCCCCCGTTTTTAGATCGGTAGCACGTGTCTGCAAACCCTCACCCCCGGCCCCTCTCCCTCATGGAGATGGGTGAAGAACCGAGGGAGTTCCCCGTGTTTCTCCCCTCTCGCCTTGAGGGAGAGAGGGGGCGGGGGAGTGAGGGTCGACGCAAGGAAGCCTTTGCAGACAGGCGCTAGATCGTGACATCGCTAATCGCACGCTGAAAAATCGCTTGTTCAGGTGGCCAGCGCCCGGTGCATCGTGGCGGGCACGGCGATCAGGATTGTGGAGCGACGTATGCAAGCACTCGATCCAGTGGAACTGGCACGGCTGACCCTGAAAGACGCCGTGAAGGACGTGATCACCT
>JADZBY010000706.1 GCA_020851855.1 Anaerolineae bacterium | reverse complement strand
GGGGTAGGGGGTGAGGCCGCACGCTCACGCACCCTCTAGAACGTGTAAACCTCGCTTGGCTCTGGCTCTGGCTCGGCGGGCAGCAAGGTGAACATCTGCCCGGCAGTGCGCCCGAAGACCTCGGGCCGGTACATGGCAAAGCCCCGCGCCGGCAGCACATGATAGTCGCCTTCCGCGCCCGCGCGCAGCTCGTAGATGAACTGGTACGTGCCCCTGGGCAGGTAGGGCGCATACAGCACCGTCCGGTCGTCGCGCAGTTCGACGTGCGTGAAGGCCCACGACGTCCAGCCGTAACGCAACGGATCATCCTTATCCAGGCGCGGCGTCGTCTCCAGCGATGTATTGACGGACTGCGTGCCCGCCGGGATCGGGTCTTCGACGGCGACATAATTGAGCGTTTCGGGCACGATGATCGTCAACGTCACCCGGATCAGATCGCCGACGCGCGCCTGTGTGATCGGCGTTCGCTCCTCGTCCTCGGCAAGGCTGTAGACGCGCTGCACGATCAGACCACGCGACAGCGCATCGACCTCTTCGACGGGCAGGTACGTGCGCAGCTCGGCGCTGTAATAGAGCGTGCCGTCGCCCGGCGTCCGCTGCACGTCGAGCCGGTTCACGGCGTCGCGCTCCATCTCGGCGGCGGGCACGTCAAGCGTCACAGGTTGGCGTGCGTTGTCGCTCGTCGCCCGCTGGTTGGTGAGCAGCGCCTCATCGTTGAGCTTCACATCAAAGCGATAGTCCGGCAGCGCGTCGCGCGTCTGGCGCGTGAAGGCCGAGAGCGCCATGACCGACCACGCCGTTTCCTGCGTCGTCTCCCAGCGGTCAAAGCGGCGGGCGTTCATCAGCCAGCGCACGGCGTCCGGGATTTGCGGGCTGGACGGGTCGGTTTCCACCAGCGCCTTGAGCACGATGGCCGTCGTGCGCGTGTCCGTCGTCCAGTTCCAGGCGTCGACGAAGCTTTCCTGCCAGTGCAGCCCGGTGGGGCTGATCAGGGCGCTGCGTGTGATCGACTCCATGAGCGGCTGGGTATGGTAGCCGGATGCTGGCTCGATGATGTGGAATGTCATGGCCAGGAAGGCGCGCGCGTCGATGTTCATCCGGTCGCGCTGGTTGAACAGGCTGACCGTCCGGCTGACATCGTAGTAGATGGTGGACGGCTCCATCAGGTCGCCAACGCGGTTCGCATTCGCCTGCGTGGCGCGCGCCAGCACGTACAGGATGAAGGCCTGCCGGTTCAGGTCCCAGGCGGGCGTCTGGCTGTCCACCGTCTTCAGGCCGCGCTGCAAGGCTGTCACGCCCTGGACCAGCACATTCTCGTCGATCTGCCATCCGGCGGCGCGGGCTTCGGCCAGCCCCAGCACGGCATAGGCGCTGATAAGCTGGTCGGTCTGGTCGCCGATGAACCAGCCCCAGCCGCCGTTGTAGTGCTGGTCGTTGTACAGACGTTGCAAGGCCGCTTCCAGTTCGGCGGAAAGCTGCTCGTGCAACGCCTCTGCGGCGGCGCGCGCTTCGTCGCTGTCCAGTGAGCGCGCCGCGAGCGCCTGGTACGTCACCACATCGGGCAGGAAGCGGCTGACGACCTGCTCGATGCAGTAATACGGCTCGATTTCGAGCGCGCGCATGGCGTCGAACATGCCGGAAGCCAGCGACCGGTCCACGCGGAGCCGGAGCGTATCCCCATCCGAGATACGGCTTGCATCGTCGAAGGGCAGCGGCACGAGCACGCCCTCGGACCGCACGCCGCCTTCCGCGCCGATCACGCCGCTGGTAGCCGTCACGTCGGGCGTTTCGTAGCGCCGGACCGGGATCAGCCCGCCGCTGCCCACCGGAGTCACCGGCTTGGCGGCGTCCACATAGCGCCCGTCCGTGGTCATGACCCGGAAGACCAGATCGACGCCCTCGCTATCCTCGACGGTCATCGGCCAGTCGAATTTGTGCCTGCCGTGCGCCGGGATCGTCGCGTATAGGGTCGGATCGCCGGCCAGCGCGCCGCCTTCTGCGCCCAGGATCGCGACCACATCCTGCGCCTCGTCGGTGTTGTTGTTGACGATGGCGCTCACGACGCTGGTATCCCCGACGACGTAGAAGCGCGGCGTTTCGGGCCGGATGAGCAGCGGGCGGGTACTGATCAGCGAATGCATGGCCTGCCCGACGAGCGTCGTCTCCGAGCCGCCGACGGGCAGGGAATAGGCGCGCGCGTCGAGCACCCAGGTCGTCAACTGGTCGGGCAACGTGACGCGCACCCTCGCCACCCCGCTCAGGTCGGTCACGACGAAGGGCTGCCAGAGCGGCGTGGTGATGAAGTCCTTACGGATGGTGAAGATGCCGAAATAGTCGCCGCCGCCTTTGCCGCCGCCCTTTTGCACGTTGATGATCTCCTGCGTGGTCTGGTCGACGTTGTAGATCAGCGCGTTGGCGGTGCGCACGCCCAATCCCTGCCGCGAGTAGAAGTAGGCCATCAGCGACGGCAGGTTGTCGGGCAGCAGCGCCAGCACCGCCTCATCGACGAGCGCCAGCCCGATCTCGGCCTGGACCGGTTGGCCGCGAAAATCGGTGACGCGCACCGTGTAGACGACTTCTTCCTGCGGCTCGGCCTGATCGCGGTCGGCGCTCACCTCGACGTTCAGCTGCAACTGCTCCGTGTCGACGTTCAGCCCGATCAGGCCGGTGCGGAACGCGGGCGTGAAGTTCGTCGCGTCTTCGCCCTTGATCACCGTCACCGAGACGAAGGCGTTCGGGGCCATGTCCGGTGTGATCTCCAGGTCGTAGATGGCGCTGTTGCTGGTCAGGGCCAGGACATCCGTCTTGAGAATCCCGCCACGCTCGACGGTGATCAACGCCGTCGCGTCGCCCTGGAAGTG
>JADZBY010000705.1 GCA_020851855.1 Anaerolineae bacterium | reverse complement strand
CCCAGGCTCTCAGCCAGCGCGGCGACGATGCCGTTTGTCTGAGCGCGAACGATGTCCGGACAATTTGCCCAACTATATTGGCTCATGAGTGCAACTGTCGTCATGGTCGGGTCGCTCTATAGGTCGTCGGCGAATTTCACGATGGTCAGGCTAATGCCGAACATACACAGTATAACACTCAAACCATGATTCTATTAATGATGATCTATTGAGGGTTGATATGCAAAGCTAACAAACCCTCGCCAATGTCAACGTTAGGAATAGGTTGGCGCGGCGTGTGATCAGGCGATTGAGATCAGCGGGGCAGTGTGCCGTAGCGCTGCCCGACGATTGTCTGACCTTCCGGGCTTTGTACCCAGGTGAAGAAGGCCCGGTACGCATCGTCCGCCGGGGGATGGCGTCCGACGAAGGCGATGGGCGCGCGAATGGGGTAGCGCCCATCGGTGAGCGCGGCGGGGTCGGGCAGCACGCCTTCAATGCTCAGCACACGCACCGCATCGGACAGGTAACCCGTCGCCACGAAGCCGATGGCCTCGGGCTGCGCGCTGACCAGGTCCACGACGGCCTGTCCGGTCGGCGCGAGCAGCGCATTGCGCACGATGCGGCGGTCGCCCAGGACGAGGGCCTGCACCAGGGCCATATCGCTGCTTGCCCCGTCCTGGGCGACGACGGTGATCGGCCCCGGCGAGCCGCCCACGTCTGCCCAATCGCTCGTCTGGCCCTGCAGAATGGCCCGGAACTGGCGCGCGCTCAGGTTGTTGACCGGGTTGTTCGGGTGCACGATGACGGCAATGCCCTGCACGCCGACCGGAGCCTGCCACAGCGAATCGAGCGCCACATCGCCATCCTGGGGCGTGAAGCCGACCAGGGCGAAGGGCGCGCCGCCATCTCCCATGAGATCACGCAGCGATTTGCCGCTTGTGGCCTGAATATCCCACGCGATCAGGCTGCTGGCCGGGCGATAATGGCTGACCAGATCGCGCAATAGCGGCATCGTGGCATGATCGGCGAGCAGACGCAGGGAGAGCGTCTCGGGCGTTGGGCTGGCGGCTGGAACAGGGCCACGGCAACCTGCCAGGGCGAGCGACAGGATCACGATGGTGCGTTTGGCGCCTTTGATTGGTTTCGCGATCAAATCCACCGTCCGACGTGCAGGGCGATGCCAATGGCCAATGCACAGCTCAAGCCGAGTGTCCCTTCGTGACAACGAAGGACGTTCGACTCCGCCTGTCTTCCAGGGCGCATGTGCCCGGTATCCAGGGTCGAGTCCGGCCCGCCAGACGCGGGACGTGCACCACGCGCTTTCACGCGGCTGACGGTGCGTCCGTCTCCTTGCCCGCAGGGCGATACTGTCTCAGGAACTCGGCAGCATAGGCCGAGAACGCGCCGTCCACAATGGCGGCGCGCATTTCACGCATGAGTGTGAGTAGCAGATGGAGGTTATGTAAGGTGAGGAGCTGATGCGCCAGAATCTCCCCAGCCTTGACGAGGTGTCGTATGTATGCCCTGGAGAAATGCTGGCAGGCGTAACACTGGCAGCCAGCTTCCAACGGAGCCGCATCCGAAGCGTGCTCCAGGTTGCGCATGTTGATGCGCCCTCGCCGCGTCAGCGCGGAGCCATTGCGCGCCACCCGCGTGGGCAGCACACAGTCGAAGATGTCGATGCCGCGCGCCACACCATTGACGAGGTCTTCCGGGCTGCCCACGCCCATCAGGTAACGTGGTCGGTCCGCTGGCAGAAGAGGCAGCGTGCTTTCAAGCGTTGCGTGCATCTGCGCTTTGGTTTCCCCGACTGCCAACCCACCGATTGCGTAGCCCGGAAGGTCCAGGGCCGTGATTTCCTGGGCAGATTTTGCCCGCAAATCGTGAAATACGCCACCCTGGACAATACCAAAAAGCGCCTGCCGGGATGGATCGCCCGACCGAAGGTGCTCTTCGGCGCAGCGCCGCGCCCAAAGCGTCGTGCGCTTGCAGGCTGCCTGCACCGTCTGGCGGTCGAGCGGCGGCGGGCACTCGTCGAAGGCCATGATGATGTCTGAGCCGAGGTTGTGCTGGATTTGCACCGATTTTTCCGGCGTAAAGCGGTGCTGCGAGCCGTCAAGATGGCTGCGGAAGGTCACCCCGTCGTCATCGACCTGGCGCAGGTCGCCCAGGCTGAATACCTGGAAGCCGCCGGAGTCGGTCAGGATGGGGCCGTCCCAGCCCATGAAGCGGTGCAGACCGCCAAGATCGCGGATGAGCGCGTCGCCGGGGCGGATGTACAGGTGGTATGTATTCGACAGGATGAGCATCGCGCCCAGTTCGCGCAGCTCGCGCGGCTGAACCGCCTTCACCGTGGCTTGTGTGCCGACGGGCGCAAAGACAGGCGTGGCAATAGCACCATGCGGCGTATGGAGAATACCGGCGCGTGCTGCCCCATGCGATGCGTGTAGTTCGAGTTCAAACATGCAGATACTAGGAAAGCCCCTTGCCAGACAGATTATAGCAAGGGAACGGAAGATCGCGAATGGGATTTGTGCGAAGGGGACGGGTGAAAAAACCGGGCGAATTGCAGCGCAGAAATCGCGAAATCGGACCCTTGCGGAAAGCGGGCGGCCATAGTATGATACTGCGCACTGGCCACGCGGGAGAAACGCCCGCCGTCGCCGCCAGGAGCCGTAGTGTAGCGGTTAACACGTCGGCCTGTCAAGCCGAAGATCGCGGGTTCGAACCCCGTCGGCTCCGCCTG
>JADZBY010000704.1 GCA_020851855.1 Anaerolineae bacterium | reverse complement strand
TCCAGGCTCAGGCGCGGCCATAGACCGGGATCAACGCGCCGCTGATGTCCCGCGCGGCGTCCGAGATCAGGAACGCGATCACGTCCGCCATCGACTCCGGCGCCACCCAGCGCGAGAAGTCCGCGTCCGGGTCGGCGGCCCGATTCTGCGGCGTATCGAGCGTGCTGGGCAAGACGGCGTTCACGTTGATGTGATGCGGCATCAGCTCGGCGGCCATTGCCTCGGTGAGGCGCAACACGGCGGCTTTGACCGCGCTGTACATGCCGATGCCCGGCTCGCCGCGCAGGCCGGCGCGCGCGGCCACATTCACGATGCGCCCACCTTTGCCCTGGGCGGCCATTTGCCTCGCCACGGCGCTGCTCAGCAGGAACATGGTCTTCACGTTCAGATCGATCAGGGCGTCGAGCGTCGCCTCGTCTGATTCGTGTACCGGCCCATCCGAACGGAAGCCGCCGGTCAGGTTGAGCAGGATGTCGATACGGCCCGCCGAGCGCAGGACGGCGGCGACGGCGGAGTCCACGTCGGCGTTGCGGGTCAGATCGATGCCGTTCACCACGAGCACATCGGCGGCGATGCCCATCTCGACCAGGCGCGCCTGGAGCGAGTCGTCGTTCCGGTTGAGCAGCGCCAGCTTGACGCCTTCCGTGTGCAGGCGGCGAATGACCGCCCCGCCGAGGTTGCCGCTCGCGCCGCTGATGACGGCCACTTGGCCTTTCAGGTCCGGGTAGCTTGGGTAGCCTGCCACCGCCCACCTCTCGTGCTCAGGGTCCGTGTCACGGCGGACGATGATGGCACGTTCCGGGTATTTGCGCGAATCGGTGGGATGGGGGACGGGCCAACCGCACCGACGCACGGGCGGAGGCAGTACGCTGCGAAAACGCCTCGGCCCCTCTCTGCGCTGAGCGCCGCACAGAGAGGGGCCGGGAGTGAGTCATGGCAGCTCGAACGCGCCCGCGTCGCACGGCGTGCCGCGCACCATGCCGCGCTGGTCGCCCGCCGGGCAGTTCGCCGTACCCAGGTTTTCGGCGGCGCTTGGCGCAATGAGGGGCAGATACGCCGGGTTGCCGGCCAGCCCGCCCAGGTTCGGATTCGCATTGGCGAACCCGCCGCACGTCGAGTCCCCGAATTGCAGATTGCCGCCGCCGTCCCCGATGCTGCCGTTGCAGTTCACCGACGTGTTGTTGGCCACGATGGAATTGATGAGCGTCACCGCGCCGCCCTGCGGATTCTGCGCTTCCACACCGCCGCCGAAGGACGCGCTGTTATTGGCGAACGTGCTGTTGACGATGGTCGCCAGCCCGGTGCGCGCCGACATGCCGCCGCCGCCGCCCGCCGCGCTGTTGTTGACAAACGTGACGTTTTCGATGGTGGCCGGCCCGTTCGTCTGAATGCCGCCGCCCGCGTCACTCTGGGCGACATTCCCGGTAAAGCTGCACCGCCGGACGGTGAGCGACGCGCCGTTGTACGTGTACACGCCGCCGCCGCCCAGCGCCCGGTTGTCGCTCACGGTGACGGCGACCATGCTCAGCGACACGCCGCTTGCAACGTAGACCGCGCCGCCCACCGTGGCGGAGCCGTTCGCCAGCGTCAGGCTCTCTATGTGAACCGGTCCGGCGACGATATTGAAGATGCGCGACGAATAGTTGCCGCTGATGGTCAATGCGCCCGCGCCCGGCCCGTCAAAGATCAGGTTCTTGTCCACCACGATTTCGCCGCTGGTCAGCGTGATCGTGCCCGTCACGCTGAACGAGACGGCGCTTCCGGCTGCCACATTGGCCACGACGAAGCGCAGCGAACCCGGCCCGCTGTCGTTCAGGTTGGTGACGATGGGCGGCGGCGGCTGGTTGGTCAGGGTGAAATTGACCGCCGCCGAGCCGCTAACCGCCGTGACGAGGTACGCGCCCGGCGTCATATTGGCGCTCAGGCTGCCCGAACTGGCCTGCCCGGATGCGTTGCTCGCCGCCGAGATGGTGTTCGTCCCGCTGCCAGAAAACACTGCTCCGGCCCCGGCTCCCGGCGCGGTGAAGGCGACGCTCACCCCTGATACGGCGTTGTTGTAGGCGTCGCGGACGGCGACGACGAGCGGCGCGCCAAAAGCCGCACCGATGCCCGCCGCCTGCCCGTCGCCGCTGGTGATGCCGAGCGAGGCGACCGGCCCCGGCGTGTTTGTGAGCGAGAAGGCGATGGCCGGCGCTGTTCCGGCGTTGGCGGAGACGCTGTAGGCCCCGGCTGCCGTGTTCGCGCTCAACCCGCCCGAATCGGCCACGCCGGAGCTATCGGCGCTGACGGTGATGGAACTGCCGCCGCTGCCGGAAAAGACCGCGCTTGGCCCGCTGCCCGGCGCGCTGAACGTCACCGCCGCGCCGGGAGCCGGGTTGCCATACACATCACGCACCTGGACGCGGAGCGCGCCCGCGAATCCGGTGGTCACCATCGCGCTCTGGCCGCTGCCGCTCACCGCGCTCAGGTTCGCCGCCGGTCCGGGCAGACTGGATAAAAAAAACGAGGCCGCTGGCGCGGCCCCGCTCGTGACGGTGACGGTGTACGCGCCGGCGACGGCATTCGCCGCCAGCCCGCCTGTGTCGGCTATTCCCGACCCATCTGCAGCGACGGTGATCGTGCTACTCCCGCTGCCGCTGAAAACGGCGCTCGGCCCGCTGCCCGGCGCGCTGAACGTCACCGCCGCGCCGGTCGCCAGATTGCCATATTGATCCCGCACCGAGACGCGCAGCGAGCTTGCATAGCCCGCGCCGAC
>JADZBY010000703.1 GCA_020851855.1 Anaerolineae bacterium | reverse complement strand
GGACGAGGCAGGCCTCGTCCCTACACGCTATGCCGTAGGGACAACGCCTGCGCTGTCCGCCTCTCTCCGGCAGTGGGCCGGGAAAATGCACGGACGAGGCAAATGCGGACGAGGCAGGCCTCGTCCCTACACGATACGCCGTCTGCGGCGACCACAGACCAGCGCCTTCTTACCGCCCCTTAACCGGCCCCGCCGCGACAGTCTGGTATACTTGGCACGTTTTGCACGAGCACCAACACCGTGAGGGATTGTCGATGCCGAAAGGTGGCTCCCGGCGCAGCGCGTCCGGGTGGTTTGGGTTCAGGCCGGCTGCGTGGGCGCTCTGGGTGATGATGGCCGTGTCATTGGCGGCTTGCGGCGGCCCAGCAGCGCCCAGCCCTACGCCGGTCGATGCGCGCGCCATGCTGGAACAGGCCGCCGTCGGGCTGGGCGAAGTCCAGACGCTGCGCTTCAAGCTGCAACTGACCGGCGCGCCCGCCTTCATCGACGATTCCGGCATCATTTCCTTCGTCTCGGCAGACGGCAGTTACGTCGCGCCGGACCGCGTCGAGGCAAAAGTCAGCGCGGCGGTGCTGGGCGTGCCCGGCCAGATCGACGTGGTGGCCGTGGGCGACGAGCAGTATTACAAACACATCGTCCTGACCGGCAACCGCTGGCTGAACGAGCAGTTTTCGCCCGGCTTCAACGCCGACACCCTGATCCGCTCGGACGATGGCATCAAACGGGCCTTGCGCTCGCTGAGCGACGTGGAGTACCTGGGCCTTGAAGACCTCTTCGGCGTGCAGGCGCACCACATTCGCGGCAACGCGCCTGTGGCGGACATCAGCGCCGTGACGGTCGGGCTGATTCGCGGCGAAGGGCTGGCGCTGGCGGAAATCTACCTCAACGCCGACACGGGCCGCGTCGAGCGCTTCGTCATGGTCCAGCCGGAGACGGCCAGCGAGCAGGAGCCGGAGCCGACGACGTGGACCATGGAGCTGTTCGACTACGATAACCCCGACATCAGTATTGCTACACCGGAAGTCGCCACGCCGGACGCCGCATCCACAGACGCCGCGCCCGGCCTGACTCCCGGCGTGCCCGGCCTCGGCATTCCCACCGGGACGGCGTCGCAATGAGCGATCCGGCCAGCATTCGCACGGCGCCCTTTCATGAGATCGTCACGCCGGGCCGCCGCCGCCTGATCATTCTGCTGGTCCTGATCCCGATCTTCATCGGCTCGCTGGACCTGACCATCGTCTCGGCCATCCTGCCCGAAGTGCTCACCCGGCTGAGCATCCCGGTAGACACGAACCTGGGCTTGGCCGCCTGGGCGGTGACCGGCTACCTGCTGGCCTACACGGTCAGCATGATGGTCATGGGCCGCGTCTCGGACCTCGTCGGGCGGCGCGGCGCGTTCCTGGTGTGTCTGGCCATCTTCACCTTTGGCTCGTTGTGGGTGGCCACGGCGCACCTGTTGCCCACCGTCATCCTGAACGACATCGCGCGGCGCGTCTTCGGCCTGCGTCCCGATTTGAACCAGCTCACCCTGCTCGCCGTTATCATCGGGCGCGTGGTCCAGGCGCTCGGCGCAGGCGCAATCGTGCCGGTTAGCCTCGCCCTCGTCGCGGACATGTACCCGCCGGAAAAGCGCGGCGCGCCGGTCGGGCTGGTGGGCGCGTTCGATACGCTGGGCTGGGTGCTCGGTCACCTGTACGGCGGGCTGATGGTCAATTTCTTCAGCGTGAACGGCGAGGCGATCCGCCAGCTTGTGCACGGCCTCGGCCTGGACTGGCCTGCGCCGGACTGGCGCACGCTGTTCTGGGTCAACGTGCCGCTGGGCATCTTCGCCTTCGTGCTGATGGCGTTTGCGCTGCGCGGCGTCGAGCACCCGGTCGGCAAAGGGCGCTTTGACGTGGTCGGCGCGCTGCTCATCGCCGCCACGCTGATCCTGCTCGTGCTCGGCCTGGGCGGCAATACGGACGTGACCGGCGCGACGAGCCTTGAAACGCTCAACGAGAGCACGGGCGCGCTGCCCTACAACCCGGCGCTGTTGCTGGTCAGCGCGGCGTTATTCGTCATCTTCCTGATCTGGGAATGGCGACACCCGTACCCGATGCTCGAACTGCACCTGTTCCGCAAGCGCAACGTCTCGGCGGCGACGGTGAGCAACTTCCTGGTCGGCTTCTGCCTGATGCTGGGGCTGGTCAGCGTGCCGCTGCTGATCAACCTGCGCGCCGACGACGCGAGTGCCGAATCCATCGCACTGGCGGCGCAGCGCGGCGGGATATTGCTCTCCGCGCTCACCGTGCCGATGGCGATGGCGGCCATCCCCGGCGCGCTGCTGGCGGCGCGCTTCGGCTATCGCGGGGCAACGGCGGCGGGAATGCTGCTGGCGGCGCTCGGCTTCGCGCTGGCCGGTTTCACGTGGACGGGCGACACACCGGAAGGGATCATGGCGCTGCACATGATCATCGCGGGCGTCGGCCTGGGCCTGACCATCTCGCCCATCGGCACGGCGGTCATCAACGAGGTGGACGACAGCCGGCGCGGCGTGGCGTCGGCGCTGGTGCTGATCATGCGCCTGATCGGGATGACGGTCGCCATCGCCGGGCTGACCACGTTCGCGCTAAACCGGGTATCCTATCTGGTGAGTCTGGCGCGCGTGCAGTTCCCGGTCACTCTGGCGGCGGACGAGCTTCAGCGCCTATCGTTTGAGGCGTATTTCAATTCCGGCGTGCAGGTGATCGGGGAAATGCTGCTCATCGGCGCGCTGGTCAGCCTGATCACCGTGCTGCCGGCGCTGCTCATGCAGCGGAAGTGAGGCAACTGAGACGTATCCTCACTTTCTGTCCATTCTGGGATAAGCCCTGCTTTTTCGCTCCCCTCGCCGTGAGGGAGAGGGGCCAGGGGTGAGGGTTCACAAGGGGGAAAAGACCGTGACTCGGCCTTCCACATCCGACGATTCGTTACACGATACGCTGATGGGCCACGTGTACGCGCTGAGCCTGGAGATCGGCCCGCGCCCGCTCGGCTCGCCGGAGAACGAGCAGGCGGCGGAATACGTCGAGGCGCTGATGCACGAGGCCGGGCTTGAGGTCGAATCGCAGGAATACGCCTGCACCGGCTGGACGCACCGCGCCACGTGGGCCGAAGTGGACGGCGACGCGCTGGACAGCGTGGCGGCGAATGTGTTTTCGCCCCCGTGCGACGTGCGCGGGCCGGTCATCGCCGTGCGCAGCCTTGCCGAGCTTGAGGCGGCGGACCTGCGTGGGCGTATCGTCATCCTGCATGGCGAGCTGACCCGCGCGCCGCTTTCGCCCAAAGCCTGGTTCTTGAAGGACGAGCGCGACGACCGGATCATCACCGCGCTGGAGACGAAAGAGCCGGCGGCCATCCTCACCGTGCAGACGGCGGGCATGGCGCTCATGCGGCTGATCGAGGACGCCGATTTTGACGCGCCGTCGGCCACCGTGCCCGCGCGCATCGGGATGGAGTTGTTGCGCCGCCAGCCCAGGGAAATCCGGCTCGTCATCGAAGCGGCGCGCCGTCCGGCGGTGGCGCGTAATGTCGTGGGGCGCAGGCCGGGCGACACCGGCTCGGACTCAAAAATCGTGCTGTGCGCGCACTTCGATACGAAGATCGAGACGCCCGGCGCATTTGACAACGCGAGCGGCGTGGCGGTGATGCTGACGCTGGCCGAATGGCTGGCGGATCGTGGGCTGGCGCACGGGCTGGAGTGCGTCGCCTTCAATGGCGAAGAGTACCTGCCGATGGGCGACGATGAGTACCTGCGGCGGGGTGAGGACGACTTCGGAAACATCGTCGCGGCCATCAACTGCGACGGCGTCGGCCAGTTGATCAGCGCGAACAGCATCGCGCAGTACGGCGTCTCGGCGGCGTTTGGTGAATTGCTGCGCGACGTGACAGCGGACTTCCCCGGCCTGGTGTGGGTCGAGCCGTGGCCGGAGAGCAACCACTCGACGTTTGCCTTCCGGGGTGTGCCGGCGGTGGCGTTTTCGTCGGCCACCAACCAGCTTCTGGCCCACCAGCAGTACGATACGGCGGAGTGGATCGATGCGTCGCGGCTGGCCGAAGTGGTGCACGTCACCGAGCGGCTGATCGAGGCGCTTCAGGACAAATCGCCCGCGTGGACGAGGGCGGAAGGGTAGCCCTCACTCCCCTGCCCCTCTCTCCCGCCGGGAGAGAGGGGGGAAAGCGTGATGCAGCCAGCGTTTTCGCTCCCCTCGCCATGAGGGAGAGGGGCCGGGGGTGAGGGTCTACCCACAACATCGGACGCCCTCACTCCCCCTGCCCCTCTCTCCCGGCGGGAGAGAGGGGGGAAAGCGTGATGCAGCCAGCGTTTTCGCTCCCTCGCTCTGAGGGAGAGGGGCAGGGGGTGAGGGTCTAGTTTCTCGCCGGAAGGGGCCGTACACATGCCGAAGTTCACCGTCCTGGGCGGCAGCGCGGTGGCCGTGCCAGAGCTGATCGGGTCGCTCGCGCCGTACCTGCACGGCGGGCGAGCGCTTCACGTCGTCTTGCACGGGCGCGACGCCGAGAAACTGGAGCGCGTCGGGCGCGTCTGCCAGCGCATGGCCGCCGTCGTCCCCGGTCTGACCGTCGAATACACGACGCACCTCAACGACGCCCTGCGCAGTGCGGATTTCGTGCTAAACCAGGTGCGCGTGGGCGGGCTGGACGCGCGCGCCTATGACGAAACCTTCCCGCACCGCTGGAATCTGCCCGGCGAAGAGACGATCGGGCCGGGCGGCGCGGCCAATGCGCTGCGCACTGTGCCGGTGGTGCTCGACCTGTGCCGCATCATCGAAAATCTCGCGCCGGAGTGCACGCTGATCACGTTCAGTAATCCGAGCAGCGTGGTGCAGCGCGCCATCGCCCAGAGCACGTCTCTGCGCACGGTCGGCCTGTGCGACGCGCCGGACACCATGCGCAAGGTGCTGGCCAGGGCGCTCGGCGTGGATGTGCGGACGCTGGATACGCAGTACGTCGGCATGCACCACTTCGGCTTTATCACCAGCGCCCGTGTGGATGGCCACGAGCGGCTGCCCCAAGCGCTCGAAGACGGCTCGGCGTGCACCGCGCTTGGCCTGGAACCGGAGATCGGGCGTCTGATGGGTATCTTGCCGCACCCGTATTTCCGCTATTTCTTCCATCCCGACCGGATGTTGGACAAACAGCGCAAGCTCAGCCAGCCGCGCGCCCGCGAGTTGCAGCACATCGAGCAGGACTTGCTTGCCGCCTACGAGGCGCACCAGGGTAGCGGCAAGCCGGAAGCGGTCGCGCGCCGCTCGGCCATCTGGTACGAGGTGGTGGTCGCGCCGACGCTGGCCGGGCTGGCCTTTGGCGATGCGGCGACGCTGGCGGTGAACGTGACCAACGACGGGCTGATCGCGGACCTGCCCGCCGACACGATCATCGAGGTCACGGCGGATGTGGGCGGTGGGGAGATCACGCCGCGCCCCGTCCGGGCATGGCCGCCGCCCGCGCTGATGGGCATGTTGCAGGCGAATGCGGCCTACGAGCGCACGCTGGTGGACGCCATCCTGCACGATTCGCAAGATGTGCTGTTGCAGGCGCTGATCACGCACCCGCTCACGCCCTCGTACGATGTGGCGCGCGACGTGGTGGCGGAAATCTGGCCCCGGCGCGGTTGGCCAGAGGGGATGCGGGGGTGAGCACGGCTCGCCGCATAGACTCCTCTTTTTTTCAGAGCTATCGCATCAAAGCGTCCTCACCCCCAGAGGGGACCCCGACGGCATGGAGAGGGGGTCAGGGGGTGAGGCCTTTTCCTGCTGCCTGCCTCAACGGCGGATTTTGATGCGATTGTCCTGATCTTTTTTTCACCCGGACTTGCGAAAACCTCAGGCTAATGATAAGCTTCACAAAGTCCCATCGGCATGCAACCCTATAACTTCTATACCTTGTAGCAGCGGAGTGGCAACAGGCCGTGAAGCTAAGTCGGATTGCGATATTCCTAATCGTTGGCGCGGTCTTCGTCGCCATCGGAATCTACGTCGGAGCTACCGTCAACGTCTTCCCGACGGCTGCATCCGCCGAAGCATCCAGCGTGGACCGGCTCTTTGGCTTCATGCTGGCCATCGCAACCGTCGTCTTCCTCATCGTGGAAGGCGGCATCATCTACTCCATCATCCGCTTCCGCAAACGTAAAGGGGATGAATCGGACGGCGCGCCGATCCACGGCAACACCGCCCTGGAAATCACCTGGACCACCATCCCGGCCATCATCGTCTTTGTGCTGTCCATCTACAGCTACCAGGTGTTCGTCACCACCCGGACGCCGGGCAACGACTCGCCGCTTCAGATCGGCGTGATGGGCGCACAGTTCAAGTGGTCCTTCCGCTACCCGCTTCCGCCCGACGACCGCCCCGAAGTCACCGATGATCTGCGCGACAAGATTCGCGGCTTCATGACGTCGGAAGACCTGTACCTGCCGGTGAACGTGCCGGTCCAGGTGAACATCGAGTCGCAGGACGTGCTGCACGCCTTCTTCGTGCCCGCCTTCCGCATCAAGGAAGACGCCATCCCGGGCCGCGTGACGACGGCGTTCTTCACGCCGACCGTGGTGGGCGAATATCCGGTCAAGTGCGCCGAATTGTGCGGCGCGGGCCACGGCGAGATGTCCCTGATCAACAACGTCATCATCCAGGAACAGGCCGACTACGACCGGTTTATCCAGGACCTCTACGCGCGGGCCTACGAAGCCGCCACCAACCCGCGCCTGCCCGAAGTGGGCCGCCAGTTGTTCGTGCAATACCCGTGCGGCAACTGCCACGCCAACAATGATCTGGGCACGACGGCGGTCCTCGGACCGGACCTGAGCGATATCGCGGTCCAGGCAGAGCAGTTCGCGGCGGAAGGGGCCTATCAGGCCGGACCGACCGATGAAGATGCGACCGACAGCCCGGCGGCGAACTACATTCGCGGCTCGATTGTGAACCCGAACGCGCACATTGTGCCCGGCTACCCGGCCAATCTCATGCCGCAGAACTACGGCGATCCGAATATCATGCCGCGTGACCATCTGGAAGCGCTCGTCAATTACCTGATGACGCTGCACGGCGAATGACGCATTTCTCGTCGCGTGATGATTGACGGCTGAGGCATTTGGAGAAGGTTTTATGGCAACCAGTGTAACGACCGCCGCCCCTGTCGCCGCTCACCGGCCTCGCGGCATCGCCAAATACTTCACCTGGAGCGTTGACCACAAGGTCATCGGCATCCAGTACATCAGTGTGGCGCTGTTCTTCTTCCTGATCGGCGGCATTCTGGCAGGCATGATGCGGCTGGAGTTGTTCACGCCGGAAGCGTCGCTTATGGCCGACGGTGGCGCGTACAATACGCTCTTCACCATGCACGGCACGATCATGGTCTTCCTGTTCATGATCCCGATCCTGGCGGGCTTTGGCAACTACCTCTTGCCGCTCCAGCTCGGCGCGAAGGACATGGCCTTTCCGTGGCTGAACGCCTTCGCCTTCTGGCTGATTCCGCCCGCCGGCCTGATCATGCTCGCCGGCTGGATCGTCGGCCCGGCGCAGGCCGGCTGGACCTCGTATTTCCCGCTCTCTAACGCGCAATTCAGCCCGATGGACGGCCAGACGCTCTGGGCGGTCAGCATCCACCTGCTCGGCGCGTCCTCGATCCTGGGCGCGATCAATTTCATCGTGACCATCCTGAACATGCGCGCGCCGGGCATGACCATCTGGAAGATGCCGCTCTTCTGCTGGAGCATCCTGGCCACGTCGATCATCGTCCTGGGCGCGACGCCCTTCCTGGCGGGCGGCCTGACGCTCATGCTGCTCGACCGGCTGGCCGGCACGAGCTTCTTCAGCCCGGCGACCGGCGGCGACCCGCTCCTGTGGCAGAACGTGTTCTGGTTCTAGTCGCACCCGGCGGTGTATATCATGGTCCTGCCGGCGATGGGCCTGCTCTCCGAGGTGCTCTCGGTGCACGCGCGTAAGCCCATCTTCGGCTACCGCTTCGTGGCCGTGTCCAGCCTGGCCATCGGCATCCTGGGCTTCCTGGTGTGGGGCCACCACATGTTCACGTCGCTGGCTCCCTGGGCGCGCATCCCGTTCTCGATCACCTCGATGATCATCGCCGTGCCCACCGGCGTGAAGATCTTCAGCTGGCTGGGCACGCTGTGGGGCGGCAAGATACGCTTCACCACGGCCATGCTCTTCGGGCTGGGCTTCCTGTCCATGTTCGTCCTGGGCGGCATCACCGGCATCTTCCTGGCGTCGATCCCGATTGACGTGCACGTGCACGACACGTATTTCGTGGTGGCGCACCTGCACTTTGTGCTGTTCGGCGGCTCGGCGCTGGCGGTGTTCGCCGGCTTCTACCACTACTTCCCGAAGATGACGGGCCGCATGTTGAACGAGCGGCTGGGCAAGGCTCACTTCTGGCTGACGTACATCGGCTTTTTCCTGACCTTCTTCCCACAGCACTTCCTGGGGCTGGAAGGCATGCCGCGCCGTATCTACGTCTATGACCCGAAGTACGGCCCGCTCAATGCACTGTCGACGCTCGGCACGGCCATCATGGCGGTGGCGATTATGCCCTTCCTGGTCAACGTCTTCTCGTCGGCCATCCGGGGCAAGCTGGCGGGCAACAACCCGTGGCGCGCGCTGACGCTGGAATGGATCACCGCGTCGCCGCCGCCCGATCACAACTTCGAGGGCGTGCCCGTGCCGCCGCCCGATCCGTATGGCTACGGCACGCCGGAAGGCGCAGCTTATCTCGCCAGCGGCGGTCAGGTGGCGCTGCCCGTGAGCAGTCACGGCGACGCTGGCCTCACCCCTGACCCCTCTCCACGCTGAGTACAGCGTAGAGAGGGGAACGGCGCACGAGGCGCGCAGTGTAGAGGGATGAGAATGCGGAGTGGGTTGGACTCACCCCTGATCGAAACGGAGAGGGAAACGGTGCGGCGAATCCGGGCGATGACTCCCCTCTCTATCGTACTCGATGGAGAGGGGCCGGGGGTGAGGCGCGGATTACCCTGGACAATGTAGGGAAACGTACCTATGGCACAGTTTGCACAACCCGTCACGCTGGATGACCAGGAATACCTGCGGCAGCTGGCGCTGAAAAACGCGCGGCTTGGGCTGCTGCTATGGCGGCTGGTCAACGGCATGGTCTTCGCCTTTTTTGTGTTCGCCAACGGCATGATGCGCACCACGCAGCCAAGCTGGCCGCCGCCCGGCGTGCAGCCGCTCGACGCGGGCCTGCCGTTGATCCTGACCGTCGTGATCGGCGCGAGCTTCTTCACCGCGTCGCGGTCGCTGGCCGCCATTCGCGCGGGCAATAGCGGCGCGATGTCGGCGCAGACGGTCATCACCGGCGTATTGGGCATGGCCTTCCTGGTCGGGATCGTGGCCTACACGGCGCAGATTCCGGTCACCGGGCCGTACAGCTCGATCAACGTCACGATGAACGCCTTTCACGCGCTGCACGTGCTGGCGGGCCTGCTGCTGCTGGCCTTCGTGCTGTTCCGGGCGCGGCAGGGCTTGTACACCAGAGAGCGCTACTGGATGGTTGAGGCGGCGGTTGTCTTCTGGCAGTTCGTCGTCCTGATGTGGGTCTTCTTCTTCGCCGTCATCTACGTACTGTGATTGTGAGGGGCCGAACGATGTTGCCAACGCTTC
>JADZBY010000702.1 GCA_020851855.1 Anaerolineae bacterium | reverse complement strand
CGCCCGGAGAGCGAGCGCCGCTTTGCGCGTCGGGCCTGAAAGGATAGACTCTCCGGCGCGACGACGCACCGAAGGGGAAACGAAACGGATCGCGGAGACCTGAAGGACGCCCAATGCGTTTTGCTTCGCCGCTGGCTTTGCTGCTTCTGCTGGCCGTGCCCTATTTCGTGTGGCTGGGCTGGCCGCGCCTTGCCCATCGCCGCCGCCGGGACAGCCTGAGCCTGGCGCTGCGCCTGCTGATCGTGGGCTTGCTCATCCTGGGGCTGGCCGGACTGCAGACGGTGCAGGCGGCGGACCGGCTGGCCGTGATCTTCCTGGTCGACGCTTCGGACAGCATCGACGCCGCCGCCCGCGAGCAGGCCACGGCCTACATCCGGGACGCGCTGCAGAGCATGACGCCCAACGACCGCGCCGGCATCGTGGTGTTTGGCCGGAACGCCCTGGTGGAGCGGCCTGCCTCTGTGGTAGACGCCTTCGAGGGCATCGCCTCGACGCCGGTTGGCCTGGAAACGAACCTTGCCGAAGCGATCCGGCTGGGCATGGCCATGTTCCCGCCTGATAGCGCGCGCCGCCTGGTGATCCTGAGCGACGGCGCGCAGACGCTCGGCAACGCGATGGAAGCGGCGCGGCTCGCGGCGGCCACCAACGTGCAGATCGACGTAGTCCCCCTGCGCCGTGATCCCGGCGCGGAGATGCTGGTGAACGACGTGCGCCTGCCCGCCTCGGTCAATGAGGGCGAGGTCTTCGACCTGGGCGTCACCGTCGAGAGCACCATGGCGGGCGTGGCCAACCTGACCATTTTGTCCGGCGGCGCGGTGCTCGAAACGCGCACCGTGGAGCTTCAGACCGGCGAGAACGACTTCGTGCTCAGCCTGCGCGCGCCGCGCCAGGGCTTCACCGATTTCCAGGTGCGCGTTGACCCGGTGGGCAGCGAAGACACCTATTACCAGAACAACGAATTGGCGGGCTTCACCGAGGTGACCGGTCCGCCGCGCATCCTGCTGATCAGCGCCAACTCGGACGAGGTCGCCGCGCTGCAACCGGCCCTCGAAGGCGCTGGCCTGACCATCGACGTCGCCGCGCCGGGCGATTTGCCCATCGGCTTAGCGCCGCTGGCCGCCTACAAGGCCGTCGTGCTGGCCAACGTGCCCGCCACGGCCCTCACCGAGCAGCGCATGCGCGTCCTGCAGACCTACGTGCGCGACCTGGGCGGCGGGCTGGTGGTCATCGGCGGGCCGGATAGCTACGGCGTGGGTGGGTATTACCAGACGCCGCTCGAAGACGTGCTGCCCGTGGACATTCAGATCAAGGACCAGCGCCGCATCCCACGCCTGACGATGGTGTACGCCATCGACCGTTCCGGCAGCATGGAGATCGTCGGGCCGAGCGGCGTCACGAACCTGGAGCTGGCCAAAGAAGCGGCGCGGCGCTCGATCAACTTCCTCTACGAGCGCGACCGGGCCGGCGTGATCTCGTTCGACAGCAGCCCGCAGTGGCTCGTGCCTATCCAGTACGTCGCCAACCGCGACTCGATGGTTGACCAGATCGGCGCGCTGCGGCCCGGCGGCGGCACGGACATCTTCTCGGCGGTGACCGAGATCGCCCGCACGCTGCCCGCCGACCCGTCCACGCTGCGCCACGTCATCCTGCTCACCGACGGCGGCTCCAGCCCGGTGGGCGTGGTCGAAACCGTGCGCCAGATGCACGACGAGCACGGCATCACGCTGAGCGTGATCGCCATCGGGCAAAATTCGCCGGGCTTCCTGGCCGAATCCGCCGCCGCCGGTCACGGCACGTACTACAGCCTGGCCGACGTGCAGAGCATCCCGCAGGTGTTCGCCGCCGAGACGGTGCTCGCCACGCGCACGTATATCGTCGAAGAGGAATTTGCGCCGGTGGTGACGGCCAACAGCCCGATCCTGCGCGGAATCGTGTCCGTGCCGTCGCTGCGCGGCTACGTGGCCACCAGCGCGAAGGAAACGGCCACCATCGTGCTCACCGCGCCGGTTGGCGGCTACAACGACCCGCTGCTCGCTTCGTGGCAGTACGGCCTGGGCCGCGTCGTGGCCTGGACCTCGGACGCGACGACGCGCTGGGCGCAGGACTGGACGACGTGGCAGGATTTCCAGCGCTTCTGGAGCCAGGCCATCCGCTCGACCATTGTGGAAGGCGCGGGCAATGCCCTGGAAGCGCGCGTTGAGCAGCGCGACGGGCGGTCTGTGCTGGTGGTCGAAGCGCGCGACGAAGACGGCGGCTACATCAACGGCCTGAACCTGGATGCCTCGGTCATCGATCCGCGCCTGGAAGCGCAGAACGTCCGCCTGCGCCAGATCGCGCCGGGCCGCTACGAGGCCGACTTTGAGCCGCGCAGCCAGGGCGCGTACTTCATCCGCGTCGCCGGGGCGTCGGGCGGCGAGTCCGGCTCCGGGACTGTCGCGGCGGCGCAGACGGCGGGCTGGGTATTGAGTTACTCGCCGGAGTACCAGCTTCGCGACACCGACGAAGCGCTGCTCGACCGGATGGCCGAGATAACCGGCGGGCGAAACGTGGCCGCCGCGCCGCCCGGCGACGTGTTCCGCCACGACATTCGCGAAGAGCGCGCCTCAACCGCCCTGTGGCCGTACCTGTTGCTGCTCGCCGTGCTGCTATTGCCCGTGGATATCGCCGTGCGGCGCGTGATCATCACCCGGAGCGACCTGGCCCGGCTGCGCGCCTGGTTGCGCCACAAGCTCGGCCTGCGCGACCCGGAGCTTCAACCGGCCACCTCGACCCGCATCGCCGCCTTGAAGGACGCCAAACAACGCGCCACCGGCCCGGCGGCCGCTGCCGTCGACGCACTACGCGCCACGTCGGCAAAAGCCCGCGAACCCGGCGCTCCCGACGACGACGGATCGCCGCCACAGCCGCGCGCCGAGCCGACGCCTCAAGTGACCTATGCAGAGCCAGAGTTACGCGACGAACCGGAGCCGGAGCCGCCGCTCGCCGCCGGGTCGCTCGCCTCGCGTCTTGCCGAACGACGCCGCCAGCGGAAGGAATAGCCTAGCCATGCACCTGACTGCCACCTACCCAACGGGACGCCGCGCGGGATTAGTGATCATGCAGCGACTCCGGCGGCTGCGCGCGCTGCTCTTGCTGTGCGGCGCGCTGCTGCTCGGCGTGGCGCTCACCGGCTGTGACCCGACCCTGCAGGCGACGGCCATCATCGTCTTCCCGACGCCCGTCCCGCCCGGCTCGCTGCCCACCTTCAGCCCCGGCGGCAACTTTCCGGTGGCCCAGACGCCGGTTACCTTCCCGACGGCGTTCCCGACCTTTGCGCCGATCCAGCCCACCACGCCGCCGCTCATCCCGACCGCGCCGCCCTTGCCCACCACGCCGCCCACCATCACGTTCTCGCAGATTCGCCAGGGCGTCGAATGGGCCAGCACGTCGTTCCGGGCCAGCAACGGCGCGACGGTCAATGTGCTCATCGCGCGGTTGGACCCGGCCTGGGTGAATTTCCGCGTTCACTATACGCCCGGACAAGCGCGCGGCATCCGCGACTGGCAGATCGCGCTGCCCAGCGCGGTGGCCATCGTCAACGGCAGCTTCTACACGCCGGAGAACAACGCGCTCGGGATGCTCTTCGCGGACGGCATCCCTTATGGCGCGCCGACCACACGCAACGACGCCGGCATGTTCCAGGTGTCCGGCGGCCAGCCGCGCGTGCGCTCCAACTGGCTGGAGCCGATCCAGGCGGGCGAGCGGCTTGATCAGGCCGTGCAGACGTGGCCGCTTCTGATCGCCAGCCAGGGCAACATCATCGGGGCCGTTGCGCCGCTCAACCCGGACGTGGCCCAGGTGAACGCGGCGCGCTCCGTCGTGGCGCAGGACCGGCAAGGGCGCATCCTGTTCATGGTGACGCCCTTCAGCTCGACCACGCTGCCCGATCTCGGCAGCTGGCTGGGCGCGTCGAACCTGGGGCTGACCTTTGCCCTGAACCTGGACGGCGGCACGTCGACAAATATGTATCTGGCGACCGGCGGGCCGTCCCAGTGGACGCAAGGGCTGCGCGGTATCCCGGTGGTCATCGCTGCCTACCCGAAGTGAGCCATGAGCGACGCCGAATCGACCACCACGATCCCCATCGGCATCCTGACGCCGGACGGCGTGCAGGCCGCGTCGTACCGCGCCGTGTCGTTGGCCGATGCGGTGCAGTTTGAGCCGCCCGGCGTCTACACCGTCGGGCGCACCTACAAGCGCATCCATACGCTGCTCTTTGACGATCACATGGCCCGGCTGGAAGAGTCGGCGCGGCTGGAAGGCATACCCTTCCGGCTGGACCGCGCCGCCTTGCGCCACGCCATGCGCCAGATCATCGACCGCTCCGGCTATGCGGAGTCGCGCTTTCGCATCACCGTGCCGCGCGGTGCGCCCGACACGGCCATCGTCAGCCTGGAAGCCTTCACGCCGCCCTCGCCGGAGCTGATCGAGAATGG
>JADZBY010000701.1 GCA_020851855.1 Anaerolineae bacterium | reverse complement strand
GCCAGCCCTTTTTCAAAGGCCGCGATCTGCTCGTCGGATAATCCGCTGTCTTCCAGGTACGCGCGCATGGCGTCCGGATCATCCATCAGCGAGAGGATATCCCCCAGGTTTTCGGGATCAATGCCCGCTTCATCGAGCAGCCTTGCCGCTTCACCGGCCTGATACGCCTGAAGCCGTTCCGGGTCGAGCACTTCACCGTTTTCGCCCAGGCAACCGGCGAGGTTAACGAGAGCCAGCTCCAGCGTCTCGCCGCTGTAGCCGAGTCCTTCCAGGTATTCCTGGACAGCGTCTCGGCTTCCCAGGGCGACGATCTCGTTGATGGTCGTCGGATCGAGGCCGATGCCTTCCAAACGGTAGACCATGTTCTTGACGGTCCAGCCGTCGATCAACTCCGGCGTAATGCCCTGCGCCGTCATCCCGACCGCCAGCGTTTGAAAGCTCTGAATCTGGGCCTCGGTATAGCCCTGCTCTTTCATCTTGGCGGCAATGGCCTCGGGGTCATTGATGACATTGCCGACGTTATACATGAGCATGTAATCAAAGCCCGCCTGGTTCATCATCCCGGCGATCTGATCGTTGAGGACGGCGTATTGCAGCAGCCCGCCCTCGTTCGCCTGCTGGATGATCGGCGCAGCCTGTGTAAGAAGCTGGGACGCCTGTTCCATAGTCAGGCCCTTCTGCACGAGTGTGGCGGCCATCGCCTGGGGATTGTTGAGGTTCGGGAACAGCGCGCTCAGATCGTTGATGGTGAGGTTGTAGGGCGCGAGAAGGCCCATCGCCTGCCCGATCACTTCGTTTGACGGGCCAGGATTGAGGACAGCGCGCATGGTCAGGACGTTTTGCGGCGTCATGAATGCCTGGGCCTGTTCGGGCGTGTAGCCGTACTTCACCAGGACTTCTGCCGCTCGTTGGGGGCTGGTCCCCACGGTGGCGGAAAGCTCGCGAAAGGCTTCCGGGGGGATGCCATTCGCCTGGAAGAAGGCGACGCCCTGGTCAACGCGCCGTCCGCCGTCCTGGGCGTGAACGGGCGTCATCATCATGGCGAGCAGGGCGATCAACAGGATGGATAACCACGCGGGGCGACGGAAAACGGTGTACATTGGATTGTCCTTTAAGGTGGTCCTGGTGCAATATGAGTGTGGTGGACCGAGTGGCATTATAGAGCGCGTCCGTCAGTCGCGCCGCAACGTGTCATAACAAAGTTATCAATACTTTGAATCAATCGCGTATCAGGCTCGAAGGCCGACAGGGGATGGCCGTTACTGCGCCGCTGCCGTCGCGATGGGCGCACCGTTGCAGTCGCCGTTGGCGATCAGGTACTCGGCGCTCACCCAGCCCTCTTGCAGGCTGGCCCGCCGGACGAGGAACCACGTCCGCTCGGCATTGCGCCCGACGACGGTCAGCGTTTCTTCGAAGGCCAGCCGCGCCAGGATGTCGTAGCTTGTGCCCGGCCCGCGTCGCATATTGAGCTGCGTGACCTTGACCTGCACCGTGCAGATGGCCGCCCCGGACGCTACGCCCGCCGTCGCATCCAGCGAGGACGGGTTGCGCAGCTCGCGCTCGGTGCGCACCACGTCCACGTCGATCTGGACCGGGTCGCTGGATACGGTGCGGCGATAGGCGATCACTTCGAGGCGGATCATCCCGGCGCTGGTCGGCGTGTAGGGCAAGAGCGCCTCGAAGTCGCGCGCAGGCGTCGGCGCAGACTGCACGGCGACCACGCGCCCGCTCTCGCGCATCTCCACCCGCGTGATGCCCACGTCGTCGGTGGCGCGCACCTTGACCAGCATCCGCTGCCCGGCCACCGACTGTGACCCGGCGGGCGGCGACTGGATGCTGATGGTGGGCTTGGCGCTGGCGTTGCCCTGCGCGGCGGATGTATTCGTGGGCGGCGCCGTCAGCGACGGGGAAAGCGTGGCGCTGCCCCCGTCCGGCCCCAGCAGGTTGCAGCCGAGCGCGGAGAGCACGAACAGGCCCATGAAGGCAAAAAAGACTGCGCCCGCTCGAACCCGGATCATGCTTGAATCCTCTACGTAACCGTTCAGGAACCCTCACCCCCGACCCCTCTCCCTCATGGAGAGGGGAGAGGAAGCCAGGGAGTCGTCCGTCTTTCTCCCCTCTCGCCCGCCGGGAGAGAGGGGCTGGGGGAGTGAGGGCCGTATCACTCCAAAATCGCGCCGACGCGGAACTGCCCTTCGGCGGAATCGGGCGCGTTGGCCAGCGCCTCGTCGCGCGGCAAGGATGGGCGCACCTCGTCATTGCGAAAGACATTGCGCAGCGGCAACACGGTGGCCGTGGGCGGGATGTCCGCCGTGTCAAGCTGCTCCAGGCGCGCGGCGTAATCCAGCACGTGCGAAAGCTGGCCGCCGAAACGCTCGATCTCGTCCTCGGTGAGCTGCAATTTGGCCAGTTCGGCAATGGCGATAACCTGGGCACGGCTCAGTTTGACATTCACGGCGGCGCTTCTCCCCTTGAATTACCTCTCATTATAACGATCCAGTCCCGGCCATCCCGGCGGAAACGCGGCTGATGGCCCATGCCTGCCCGCCGCGTGCCATGCGCCGAGCCGGACGGTCCGTCAGCTGCTCGGCGTGGCGGTCAGGCGCGGCGTCGGCGTGAAAGTCGGCGTTGGGCTTGGCAGGTTGGCCGGCTCGCTCACGCGGATGGCGCGCACAGCCAGCATCCGCGAGATGGGCAGCAGTTGCACGCTCAACATGCCCTGCACATCGCCCTCGGTGACGCCGCTCACGCTCGCCGTTTCCTGGCCGAGCACATTCCCGGTGAACGGATCCCACAGTTCGACCAGGTATTGCCCAACCGGCATCCCATCCACGCGGATCGCCGCGCTGACGGCCTGCGCCTGCACCCCGGCGGCGGCGTTTTGCCACGTATAATCGCGGTGCTGAAGCCACGCCAGCAGGATGCCCTCTTCGCGGTCGGCCAGCGCCAGTGTGCGCAGCGGCGAGATGTACGCCTCGATTTCCAGCGAGTCGAGGATCAGGTAATCTGCGCCGAGATTGTCCAGGACGACGCGGTTTTCGCCCGCCCGGAGCGGCACGATCAACGTCGTGGCGGTGCTGTTCGGATTGAGCTGCATCTCCGCGACGGGCTGATCGTTCACGATGACCGCCAACCGCGCCTCGCCACGGTCCGAGGTGCGGCTGACGTTGATCAACAGGCGCGTATCGGTCGGCGGGGTGATGATGAACGTCTGCGGCTGGCCGAATTGCGTGCTGTACACCGTGCCGTACAGGTACGCGGGCACGCTGCTGGCGGGCGGCAGCATGGCATCCGCCGTGATGCGGAATACGGTGTCCGCCGGGCGCATGTAGCCGAACGTCTCGTTGAAGCCGGACACGCGCATCGGCTGGTAGGTCAGCGTCTCGTCGCCGGTCAGCCCCAGGCTGACAGATTGCAGGTTGGCGGTGTTCCAGGGCACGCCGCGCGAAAAGGCGGACAGCGGCGCGAGGTATTCGACGAGGTTGCGCGGGAACAGGTACGTGTCCCACCACCAGCTTGCCGCCGCCCCGCCCGACCCGGCCAGCGCCGAGGCCCACATCGTCGTCACCAGGTGCGTGCCGAGTGGGTCTTCCTGGGCCGGCTCGAACCACGGGCCGACGGAAAACTCGTTGATGAGCACCGGGCGGTCGCCGGTCTGGATCAGCGGCGCGAGCAAATTGAGCGCGCCGAGCACCTGATCGCCCGCCGGCTCGATGGGCACGCGCTGGTAAAAGCGCACTTCGCGGAAATCCAATACGACGGAGTCGAGCAGGCTCAGCCGGGCCGTATCGCGCACGCCGGACGTGATCAGGTGGCGGTACGGGTCGATCTGCCGCGCATAGGCGACCATTTCCTGAAGCCACGCCGTGATGATGGTCGGGTCTTCGGGCGCGATGCGGTCGGCCTGATCGACCAACTCCCAGGCGAAGAGGCTGCTGCTATAGCCCCAGCGCGCGATGGCATAACGTAGCCGCGCCTTGAACAGATCGCGGCCTGCCGGGGACGAAAAATACTCGGCGGCGCTCTGGAACGGGCCACCAAGCTGAACGTTGTGCGGGTTGCTGAACCAGTCGGCGGCGGTATTCGGGCGCGGCGGGTCGCCGGGTGGGATCACGGGCAGGCCGCCATACGCACCCCAGCCCTGATGCCAGACCAGCACGATCTGCAGCGCGATCCCGTATTGCTCGGCGGTCTGCAAGATCGCGTCCAGCCGCCACGCATCCGCCTGGAACGCGGCGATGGCGTTCACCGGCTCGCGCCAGCCCAGCCCGATGAACCAGGGCACGTCCACGTACAGCCGCGCGTAATTGGCCCCGACCTCGGACAGCCGCCGCAGCCAGTCCTGGTAGCCGCGCGTGCCGCGCCCACCCGTCCAGGACCAGCCCAGGTTGACGCCGACCGGGAAAAAGGCCGTGCCGTCCGCCCGTTCGAAGTAGCGCGGATTCGGCCCGACGCGAACCGGCCCGCCCGCCGCCGCCTCGACGGTGAATGCGCCCTGCGCCGCCGTGCGCGTCTGGCCGCCGTCGGCCACATCAACGCGGTACGTGTAGCGGCCCGCCAGCGCCGGGCTGAAACGGATGCGCCACACCGGATCGCCCACCGGGTCGATCAGCTCCACGGCGCACTCCTGATTGCACGTCTGGCGCTGCGGCTGCATCCAGAAGCCGGGCAGCGTCACGCTGGAGCCGTCCGGGCCGCGAAACTCCGCGATAACCGACGCCTGCTCGGAGATGCCCGTCGTGGGCAGCTCAAATTCCACCAGCCCGTACTGCCGGTACGACTGGGATTGCGCCGCCGCGCTCGAACTGGGGCTGGGCGACGGCGTGGGCGAAGGGGTCGGCGTGCGGGTGGCGGCAGCCTGCGCCGGGGTGCGAGTCGCGGCCTGGGGCGGCGGCTGATCATCGTCGCCGGGCGTGAGGCTGAGGAAGGTGAGTGGTCCGGGCGTAGGCGTGGGCGATCCCTGGGCAAACGCGCCGTGCGGCAATCCGGCCAGCAGCCCTGCCGCCAGCGCCAGCCCGACCACCATAACCCGCACCACTCGCCCGCCCGACTCCCGTTTCTGCCCGCTCAATTCCGCCTCCTGGTTCGTCTGGCGAGGGAGTATACCGCACAGACGCGGGCAGCGGGCTTAGAGGCCGAAGAACGCCAGACTCTCGCCGGCGATCCAGGCGGCTTTGTCGTACAACTGGTGATCCGAATCGACCAGCCGCAGCGTCACGTTGGGCCGTCCCTCGGCAAACCGCACGCTGTCCCGGTAATCGACCACGTCGTCGCGCAGCCCGTGCACGATCAGGATGG
>JADZBY010000700.1 GCA_020851855.1 Anaerolineae bacterium | reverse complement strand
GTCGTCGAGGCATTGGAGCACGCCGAGCCGGATGTCGAGGCCATGCTGGCGGAATACGACCGGCGACGCAGGCTCATGGTCGGCGGCCTGAACGAGTTCGGGCTGACCTGTTTTGAGCCGCGCGGCGCTTTTTACGCCTTTCCGAACGTCAGCGCGTCCGGCATGGACGAGGAGACGTTTGCCGAGCGCCTCTTGACCGAAGAGCGCGTGGCGATGGTCCCCGGCAGCGCCTTCGGGCCGAGCGGGCGTGGCCACATGCGCGCCTGTTACGCGACAGCCTATGAGAAGATTGAAGAGGCGCTCGAACGCATCCGCCGCTTCATGCAGCGCCACGGATAGCGCGGGTGTAGACTAAGGCCTGTACACAGAACCCTCACCCCTGACCCCTGTCCCTCGTGGAGAGGGGAAAGGCACGGACAACGCAGGCGTTGTCCCTACGGGCGTTGGGCGTGAGGGCAGGCCATTCAAACGACCGGGTGACTCCGTATCAAGCCGGGAGAGGAACAGCATGTCCGATCTGATGGCGCTACTGCCCACCATTGACGACGAGCACCATCCCATACACATCCTCAAGCGCGAGCTGACCGTGCGGCGCACGCAAGCGGCGCAGATTGAGCGGTTGCTCCAGATTTTCTGCAAACGGCTGTACGAAGGCTTTGAGGGGGCCGTGGCGATGGCCACCGAGCGCGGCATCCCCGGCCTGGGCGCGCCGCGCCGCATCCCGCACCCGGCGGGCGGCTGGCGGCAGGCCTTGCAGTTGTTCATCGAGGATTGGAGCGTGATCGTCGTGCCGCTGGTGGGCGCGGCGTGGCCCAACCCGCGCGACGAGGCGCAAATCCCCGGCGTGCGCTTCAAAGAGGCCAGCGGGCGCATCGCCTTCTTCGTGGGCGATGACCCGAACGCCGAGTCGTTCTACGACTTCCTGATCTTCTCGGACGGCTTCTGGTTCGGCTGGGGCTATGGCTGGCCGCGCTCGTCGGACAAGATCGAGACGACGGATTTTGAGTTCATGGCCTTTGACCTGCTGGCCAGCTTTGCCAAGGATATTCACACGACGTGGCGACCGCGCAAGATGACCGCTGCGCCGACCTATGGCACGGTGCTCAGCCAATCCCTGGACGCCAAGAAGCGCGCTTATACCTACGGCCTGCCCGGCGAGGAGTGACGGAAGCGACGCCCACCATGCCCACAGCCTACGAAGCCGTCATCGGCCTGGAAGTCCACGCCGAATTGGAAACGCGCAGCAAGATGTTTTGTGGCTGCGCCGTGGTGGACAGCACCACCGCGCCGCCGAACACGGTCGTGTGCCCGGTGTGCCTGGGTATGCCGGGCGTCTTGCCCGTCATCAACCGGCGCGCCGTCGAGTTCGGCATCCGGGTCGGGCTGGCGCTCAACTGCCAGATCGCGGCGGCGAACGTCTTCGCCCGCAAGAGCTACTTCTACCCGGACCTGCCCAAAGGCTACCAGATCAGCCAGTACGAGATGCCCATCGCGGTCAACGGCTGGCTCGAAATTGACCTGCCGGACGGCGCGACGAAGCGCATCCGCATCCGCCGCGCGCACCTCGAAGAGGACACCGGCAAGCTGGTGCACGTCGGAGATAGCAGCCTGATCGATTACAACCGGTCCGGTGTGCCGCTCTTGGAGATCGTCTCCGAGCCGGACATCCGCAGCGCAGACGAGGCGGAAGCCTATGCCCGCAAGCTGCGCGCCATCCTGCAATACCTGGACGTGAACAGCGGGGATATGTCCAAGGGTGTGCTGCGCGTCGAGCCGAACATCAGCGTGCGCCCGGTGGGCAGCGACGAGTTCCGCACGCGCACCGAGGTCAAAAACCTGAACAGCATCCGGTCCCTGCAGCGCGCGTCGGCTTATGAGATCGAGCGGCAGGCGAAGGTCTGGGAGAGCGGCGGGCAGGTGGCGCAGGCGACGCTGGGCTGGGACGAAGTGCGCGGCCAGACGGTCACGCAGCGCACCAAAGAGAGCGCCGACGACTACCGGTATTTCCCTGAACCGGACCTGCCGCCGCTGTTCATCACGCCCGAATGGATCGAGGACGTGCGCCGCACCATGCCGGAGTTGCCCGACGCGCGCCGTGACCGGCTGATCGGCCTCGGCCTGAGCCGGTACGACGCCTCGGTCATCGTCGCGGAGAAGGCCGTAGCGGACTACTTCGAGAAGGCGCTGGCGGCGGGCGCAGAGCCGAAAAAGGCCGCCAACTGGGTCATCAACGAGCTTTTCGCGCGGATGAACAAAGCCGGGCTGCCGGGCGAGCGTATCGCCGACGTGCGCGTCACGCCCGGCGCGCTGGCCGGCCTGATCCGGCTGGTGGACGAGGGCCGGGCGAACCACAGCGCTGCCAAACAAATCCTGGACGCGATGTATGCTGAAGACGGCGCGCCGGATGAATGGCTGTCGCGGCTCGGACTGGAACAGACGCAGGACAGTGGACTGATAAGCGAGGCGGTGGAGCGCGTTCTGGCGGCCAGCGCGGCGGAAGTGGCCCGTTATTGCGCCGGGGAAGAGAAGATTCTCAAGTTCTTGCTGGGCCAGGTGATGCGCGAGGGCAAGGGCAAATTCCCCGCCGCCGCCGTACAGGAATTGCTCACAGCCACATTGCGGGAGCGCTGCGGATGAGCGAAGCGGACGCCATCGCCAACGCGCCCGCGCCGCGCACACGGGCCAGCCTCACCGCCGATCTGCGGGCGCTGGGGCTGGCGCGCGGCATGGTTGTGCTGGCGCACAGCTCGTTGAGCGCGCTGGGCTGGGTGTGCGGCGGACCGGTGGCCGTCATTCAGGCATTGATGGACGTGCTGACCGACCAGGGCACGCTGGTGATGCCGACCCATTCGGGCGATTATTCCGACCCGGCGCACTGGCAGAATCCGCCCGTGCCGCCGGCGTGGATCGAAACTATCCGCGAGACGATGCCCGCCTTTGACCCGGCCATCACGCCGACGCGCGGCATGGGCGTCATCGCGGAGACATTCCGGTCGTGGCCGGGCGTGCGGCGCAGCGACAACCCGATGAATTCGTTCGCTGCCTGGGGCCGGCACGCCTACCTGATCACGGTGGATCACGCGCTGGCCGATTCGCTGGGCGAAAAGTCGCCGCTGGCGCGGGTGTACGATCTCGACGGCTGGGTGCTCTTGCTCGGCGTCGGGCACACCAACAACACCTCGTTCCATCTGGCCGAATACCGCGCGCCCGGTGGGCGGCGTACGCCGCAAGGCGTGCCGATCCTGAACGCCATCGGCGAGCGGGTGTGGGTCCGTTTT
>JADZBY010000699.1 GCA_020851855.1 Anaerolineae bacterium | reverse complement strand
GCTTCAGCGCCGGGTGCGCCAGGCGATGGGTATGAATCGAAGCGCCCGGACCTGAAGGTCCAGGCTGAAACTACGAAGCCCTGCGGGCTGAAGGTGTATGCCAGCCCGTCAGGGCTTTGTACATTCAGCCCGGCGCTGAAGCGCCGGGCACGCCAGACGATGGGTATGAATCTGCGGGAGTCCCTCAGCGTCGGGCGCGCCGCCAAACAAAAGAGGGCATCCAGTTGGACGCCCTCTTTTCTGTTGCGCCTTCGCCTGCGCGGACTTACTTATCCTTGGCGATTGCCGACTTCTCGGCCAGCGCCGCATGGGCCGCCGCCAGCCGCGCGATCGGGACGCGGAACGGCGAGCAGCTCACGTAGTTCAGGCCGGCCTTGTGGAAGAAGATCACGCTGGCCGGGTCGCCGCCGTGCTCACCGCACACACCGACCTCGAGGTCCGAACGGGTCGCGCGGCCACGCTCGACGCCGATCTTGACCAGTTCGCCCACGCCGGTCTGGTCGATGCTCTGGAACGGGTCATCGGGCAGCAGCTTCTGTTCGACGTACAGGGGCAGGAACTTGCCCGCGTCGTCGCGGCTGAGGCCGAAGGTGGTCTGCGTCAGGTCGTTCGTGCCGAAGCTGAAGAACTCGGCGCGCTTGGCGATCTCAGCGGCCTGCAGGGCAGCGCGCGGCAGCTCGATCATCGTGCCGACCTTGTAATCGAACTTCGTCTTGGTCGCCTTCATGACCTCGTCGGCCACGCGGCGGACGATCTCTTCCTGCATGGCGAACTCGGCGAGCGTGGCCACCAGCGGGATCATGACCTCGGGATGAACCTTGACGCCCTTCTTCTTCACCGCCACCGTCGCCTTGAAGATGGCGTTCGCCTGCATCTCGGTGATCTCCGGGTACAGGATGCCCAGGCGGCAGCCGCGGAAGCCGAGCATCGGGTTGGCTTCCTTCAGGCCCTCGATACGCGCGGTCAGTTTCTTGGCCGTGACGCCAAGCTGTGCGGCCAGCGCCTTGATCTCGTCCTTGCCGTGCGGCAGGAACTCATGCAGCGGCGGGTCGAGCAGGCGGACGATCACCGGGAAACCGTCCATGGCCTTGAAGATGCCTTCAAAGTCGCCTTGCTGGAGCGGCTCGATCTTGGCCAGCGCCTTCTTGCGGCCTTCGAGCGTGTCGGCCACGATCATCTCACGCACGGCGTCGATGCGCGTGCCTTCGAAGAACATGTGCTCGGTGCGGCACAGGCCGATGCCTTCCGCGCCGAACTTGCGGGCCTGCTCGGCGTCGCGCGGGATGTCCGCGTTGGCCAGCACGCCGATGGTGCGGAACTCGTCCGCCCACTCCATCAGGGTGGCGAAGTCGCCGGAGAGCGTGGGCCGCACGGTCGGAATCTGGCCGACGAACACTTCGCCGGTCCCGCCGTCGAGCGTGATCCACTCGCCCGCCTTGACGGTCACATCGCCTACGGACACGGTCTGCGCCTTGTAGTCGATGTGCAGCGCGCCCGCGCCCGCCACGCACGGCTTGCCGATGCCGCGCGCCACGACTGCCGCGTGCGACGTCATGCCGCCGCGCGCCGTCAGGATGGCCTGGGCCACGATCATGCCGTGGAAGTCTTCGGGGGCCGTCTCAACGCGGACCAGGATGACCTTCTCACCGGCCTTGGCGCGCTCTTCCGCCGTATCAGGGTCGAACACGACCATGCCGCTCGCCGCGCCGGGCGACGCCGGCAAGCCCTGGGTGATGGCCTTCAACTTCTTGCGGGCCTGCGGGTCGAGCATGGGGTGCAACAACTGGTCGAGCATCTGCGGCTCGACGCGCTGCACTGCCGTGGCCTTGTCGATGACGCCCTCTTTCACCATGTCCACGGCGACCTTGACCGCCGCCGCGCCCGTGCGCTTGCCGGAGCGGGTCTGGAGCATGTACAGCTTGCCGCGCTCAATGGTGAACTCGACGTCCTGAACGTCCTTGTAGTGGGCTTCGAGCTTCTTGGCGATGTCCGCAAACTGGCCGTAGACTTCCGGCATTTCCTGCTTCAGCTTGCTGATGTGCTGCGGCGTCCGAATGCCGGCCACCACGTCTTCACCCTGGGCATTGACCAGGTACTCGCCGAAGATTTCGTGCTCGCCGGTGCTGGGATTGCGGGTGAAAGCCACGCCGGTGGCGCTGTCGCTGCCCATGTTGCCGAAGACCATCGCCTGCACGTTCACGGCAGTGCCGAGCGTGTCGGAAATCTTGTTCACGCGGCGGTAGTCCACGGCGCGCTTGCCGAACCAGGAGCCAAAGACGGCCATGACCGCCTTCTTGAGCTGGTCATACGGGTCGTTGGGGAACGCTTCGCCGGTTTCCTTCTTGATGATCTTCTTGAACTCGTCCGCGATCTTCTCCAGCTCGTCGACGGTCAGGTCCGTGTCCTGGCGCGTCTTGCCTTTGGTGCGGTCCATGACGTGCTCGAATTTCTCGCCTTCGACGCCCATCACGATCTTGCCAAATAGCTGGATAAACCGGCGGTACGCATCCGCCGCGAAGCGCTCATTCTTGGTCTGCTTGGCGATGCCCGCCTTGGTCTCGGCGTTCAGGCCGAGGTTCAGGACGGTGTCCATCATGCCGGGCATGGAGAACTTCGCGCCCGAACGCACCGACACGAGCAGCGGATTTTTCGGGTCGCCAAACTTGCGCCCGGTCTGCTTCTCGATGTCCTTCATGCCGTCGAGAACCTGCTCCCAGGCCCCATCGGGGAGTTTCTTCCCGGCATCGTAGTACGCATTGCACGCTTCGGTGGTGATGGTGAACCCCGGCGGGACGGGCACGCCAGAGCGCGTCATCTCTGCCAGGCCGGCGCCCTTGCCGCCCAGCAGATCGCGCATGGTGGCGTTGCCTTCACGGAAAAGATAGACCCATTTGCGGGACATAGGCATGCTTCCTAACTTCCTTGGCCTTTCGCAGGCGCAAAAAATGACTCGCGGTTGACAATGGGGGTGCTTCGGGGAGCACTCTCCGTGATCTACACAAAAGTATAGCGTACCCAAAAATGCGAGAAGTGACAATGATCATGACTATCCGGGGACAACATTCATGATCTGGTCCCGAATCTGGCCCCGGCTCACCCCCGGCCCAAACTGCAGGGCAGACGCATCAAACTGAATGGATCGGCGCAGCGTCAGGCCCGCCCGGCGCTGAAGCGACCGGGCTGAATGTACAAAGCCCTTTGGGCTGGAAGGCCGTTCTCAGCCCGGTAGGGCTTGGCCGCTTCAGCCCCATGCTGAAGCATGGGGCGCTCTCAGTCGATTTTGATGCGATAACCCCGGCCCAAACTGCTCAGGATTTGGAAGGCGGGCCACCGATGCGGTATTTTCATACAGTTGTGCGAGTCTCGATGCCGGACTAGCCGCCTGTCCGGGGCTGCGCGTGCGCGGTAGGTGGTCAACGTGGCCGCGCGGCGTGTACAGCGCCGCACATGGATAACAAAGGAATCGGAACAGCGTGTTCAGGCGAAAACTGGGTGTCGATCTCGGGACGATCAACGTCATCATCTACCAGGGCGGGCAAATCGTGTTGCAAGAGCCGTCGATGGTAGCGCTGACCATCGAGGACGAGCGCATTGTAGCCATCGGCCAGGAAGCGCGGGATATGTATGGCCGCCACCCGGAGCACATCGAGGTCGTCAGGCCACTCCGTGACGGTGTGATCGCGGACTACGAGGTCACCGAGGCCATGTTGCGCCACTTCTTCCAAAAGATCGGCGGGCGCGGGCGCGTCTTCGGCGGGCCGCAGGTCATGATCAGCGTGCCCTACGGCGTGACCAGCGTGGAGCGGCGCGCCGTGCACGAGGCGGCCATCCAGGCCGGCGCGCGCGAGGCGATGCTCATCCACGAGCCGCTCGCCGCCGCCATCGGCGCGGGGTTGCCGGTGAAAACGCCCGCCGGGAACATGATCCTGAACCTGGGCGGCGGCGCGAGTGAGGCGGCGGTTATCGCCATGAACGGCGTTGTTGTGGCCGACAGCGCGCGTGTGGGTGGGATGCGGCTCGACGAGGCGATCATCAACTACGTGCGCCGCAAGTACAGCCTGATCGTGGGCCAGCCGACCGCCGAGTCGATCAAGATTCAGATCGGCGCGGCCATCAACCAGCCCGAAGAACTGACCATGGAAGTGCAAGGCCGCGATCAGGTGGGCGGATTGCCGCGCACCATCTCGATCAGCACCAGCGAGGTGGTCGAGGCGATCAGCGATACGCTGGCGACCATCGCCGGGGTGGCGCGCTCCGTGCTGGAAAAAACGCCGCCCGAACTCGCCTCGGACATCATCGACCGGGGCGTGATGATCACGGGCGGCGGGGCGCTTCTGCGCGGCATTGACGAGTACATCACGCGCATGATCGGCGTGCCGGCCTACCGCGCCGACGACCCGATTGTGGCGACGGCGGTCGGTGCGGGCCGGGCATTGGACGATCAGGCGTTGCTCAAGCGCATGGTGACGAGCTAGAGCCTGTTCGTGACCTCTCAGGATGGCCCTCACCCCCTGCCCCCTCTCCGGACGCCGAGTACGGCTGGGAGAGGGGAAAACACCTCGGAAGGGCTGTGCCCCTCTGACCCCGAACGACGCCTGGCGGCGTGGTGGCCCAACGTGCAGGACAGGCTTCAGGCGGCCCGGACTGGTTCAGGCCTTTAGTCCAGGTAGTACGTCATGCGTTGCAAGTGCATGACCGGATCGATGTACTGCACATGCACGTTCGCCGGCGTGGCGAGCGTGATCGGGGCGTAATTCAGGATCGCCCGCACGCCCGCCACGATGAGCCGGTCGGCCACGGCCTGCGCCGCTTCCGCCGGGACGGCGAGCATGGCGATTCGCACCCCGTTCTGGCGGATGAAATCTTCCAGGCCGTCGATGTCGCGCACTGTGTTTTCGCCCTGGACCGTTCCAACTTTCGCCGGGTCGGTGTCGAACACGCCCACGACGCGGAAGCCGCGCGCCACGAAACCGCGGTAGTGCGCCAACGCCCGGCCCAGGTCGCCCGCGCCCACCACGACCATCGGCCACTCACGATCCACCTGCAAGATGCCCTTGAGCTGGTTGAGCAGGTGATCGACCTGGTAGCCGGTCCCTTGTTTGCCAAATTCCCCGAAATGCGAGAGGTCCTTTCGGATTTGCGCCGAGCTAATCCCCAGACGCTGGCCAAGTTCGTGCGACGAGGTGATCGTGTGCCCTTGCTGGAGCATCTGCGTCAAGGCGCGCAGGTAGATCGGCAAGCGCCCGATGACAATGTCGGGAATCCCTGGGGGCGAGGCCATATGCATTCCTCCGGCGGATGAATGGCTCGAAGGCCGTCATTCTATTGCCATGACAGACTTGTGAAGAATAGGACATAGTTTAGCATACGCCGGGGAGCATAACAACTGTGAGGGGCAAAGCGGGCGCTGGCGAGGAAGAGCGCCGTTCCTCGCCAGCGTGAAGATTGCGTTACATGGATGCCCACCGATGGGCGGAACTGCCCGCGGCCTTACCGTCGCCGCTCAGTCATCGCCGCCATCGTCTGAGCCGTCTGAGCTATCG
>JADZBY010000698.1 GCA_020851855.1 Anaerolineae bacterium | reverse complement strand
GGCGGTGAGCCAGGGTGCGAATCTGGGCGGCGCGTGGGACCAGTTCATGACGTATATGCAGACGCAGCAGTCCATGATGGACCCGGACACGGCGCGGCGGTTCGAGCGTGACATGGCTCAGGCGCTCACCCAGTTCCAGGAAGCCACCGGGCTGGACCTGGAAGCGGATGTGCTGTCCTGGATGACGGGCGACGCGGCGGCTTTCGTCGGCTACACGCCGCCCACGCCGGGCGCGCCGTCAGCCTTGTGGTCGATGGTCACCAACGACGAGGCGACCGGACAGGACTTCGACTTTGGCGTCGTGGTCAAAGCCACCGACCCGGCAGCGGCGGCCACCGTCGTTGAGCGGCTTGGCGCAGCGCTTGAAGCGCAGATGCAGGAACGGCCCGCCCCGCGCGTGAGCCTCGTGCGGGAGCCGGTGCGCGGCGCGGATGCGGTCGTGATCCGGATGGACATGCCTGGCCTGGATGCGCCGCTGGATTTCGTGCTCGCTTCGAATGACCAGGTGATGGTCTTCGCGACGCGGCCCGCCGCCGAGGCGATCCTGTCCGGCGAGGGCGGCCTTGCGCAGAAGCCGGCTTTTCTCGAGGCGCAGACGTACGTCTTGCCCGGCACGGTCCAGCTTCACTACTTCGACACCGGCCTGATCGATTTCCTGGTCGATTTCGCCGCCCTGCAGATTGTGGAAGAAGACCTGGCGATCATCGATGATGTGATGGCGCACATCTTCGAGGGCCAGCGTATGGACCGCCTGCCGGAGCCGAACGCCGCCGATCTGGCCGAGGCGCGGCGCGAGTACAACAAGACCGTCACCATTGCCCGGCAGATCACGCCGCTGATCAGCAGCGCGTCGATCAGCTCCGCCGTTATCGACAATACGCTGGCCGTCGGGCGTCTGGTGCTGACGCTGGGGGAATAGGCGAGATTCGGTTTCGCTGAAGCGGGCGGCTCGCGAGCCGCCCCTACCCTCGCCACGACGTGTATCGGGCGCGTCGCGATGCGCCCGATACCGAAGGACAGAACGCCGGGATTGGCGGTGTAATGTGAAGCGCCGCCCGTCCGGGCGTTTTTTGTTGGCATTCCGGCTCGCTGGCGTTGCGCGCCCGATTCGCGCACAATGGTGAAACACGCGGCGTTAGAACCTGTTATGCACTTTGAGCGCCGGACAGTACGCAGAACGACGCGGCCAAGATACGTACCTCACCCCTGGCCCCTCTCCACGACTGCCGGGGTCCCCGCTAGGGTGGCAGTCGTGGAGAGGGGAGCATACCTGTGCCGTTCCCCCTCTCTATGCGGTACTCCGCGTGCAGAGGGGGCAGGGGTGAGGTCGGAAGTTCATGACAGGCTCTAGAAATGCGCAGGATCGGATGAGGTTGGCGCATGGATGTGCTTGAATCGCAGATCAGGACGAATGATCCCGGTTTCATCGAAAACGAGACGTTTCATCGCGCATTGGCGAACCAGCTTCGCGAGCGGCTGGCGCTGGTGCGGCAGGGCGGCGGTGAGCGCTACCGCCAGCGGCACGTCGAGCAGGGCAAACGCCTGGTGCGCGACCGCATCGACCGCCTGATCGATCCCGGCAGCCCGTTTCTGGAGCTGATGCCGCTCGCCGCGTGGGACATGTACGACGGGAAAGCGCCGGGCGCGGGCATCGTCACCGGCATCGGGCGCGTGTCCGGGCGCGAGTGCATGATCGTGGCCAATGACGCCACGGTCAAGGGCGGCACGTACTTCCCGCTGACGGTTAAAAAGCACCTGCGCGCCCAGCACATCGCCGCGGAAAACCGGTTACCTTGTCTCTATCTGGTGGATTCCGGCGGCGCATTCTTGCCCATGCAGGCGGAAGTCTTCCCCGACGCCGACCACTTCGGGCGCATCTTCTACAACCAGGCGCGGATGAGCGCGGCGGGCATCCCGCAGATCGCCGTGGTGATGGGATCGTGCACGGCGGGCGGCGCGTACATCCCGGCCATGAGCGACGAGGCGATCATCGTGCGCGGCACAGGCACGATCTTCCTGGGCGGGCCGCCGCTGGTGAAGGCGGCGACCGGCGTAGACGTGAGCGCGGAAGACCTTGGCGGCGCAGACGTGCATACGCGGCGCTCCGGCGTGGCCGATCATTACGCGCTGGACGACGATCACGCGCTGGAATTGTGCCGGGACATCGTCGCGACGCTCAATACGCGCAAACGGGTGACGCTGGACGTTGCGCCGCCCGACGCGCCGCGTTATGACCCGCAAGAGCTGTATGGCGTGCTGCCGCGCACTTTTCGCGAGACGTACGACGCGCGTGAGATCATCGCCCGGCTGGTCGACGGCAGCCGCTTCCGGGAGTTCAAGGCGCGTTATGGCGAGACGCTGGTATGCGGATTCGCCCGGATCGAGGGCTATCCGGTCGGGATCGTCGCCAACAACGGCGTCTTGTTCAGCGAGTCGGCGCTCAAGGGCGCGCACTTCATCGAGTTGTGCGGCGCGCGGGATATTCCCTTGCTGTTCTTGCAGAACATCACCGGATTCATGGTCGGCAAGGAATACGAAGCAGGGGGAATTGCCCGCGACGGCGCGAAGATGGTCAACGCGGTGAGCAACGTGCGCGTGCCCAAGCTCACCGTCGTGGTGGGCGGCTCGTTTGGCGCGGGAAACTACGCCATGTGTGGGCGGGCATATGGGCCGCGCTTTCTGTGGATGTGGCCGAACAGCCGGATCAGCGTCATGGGCGGTGAGCAGGCGGCAAATGTGTTGCTGACGGTGAAGCTGGACCAACTCGCGCGGGCCGGGCAAGCGCCGATGGACGCCGAGGCGCAGGCCGCGTTCAAGCAGCCGATCCTGGACAAGTATGAAGAAGAGGGCAGCCCGTACTATTCCACGGCGCGCCTGTGGGACGATGGCATCCTCGACCCGCCGGAGACGCGCCGCGTGCTTGGTCTGGCGCTCTCGGCGTGCCTGAATGCGCCCGTCGAGCCGACCACGAGCTACGGCGTGTTCCGGATGTGAAGACGGGCGCGGACGAGGTGGACGAGGCAGCGGCGGACGAGGTGGACGAGGCAGCGGCGGACGAGGCAGGCCTCGTCCCTACGAGACATGCCGTGGGGACAACGCCTGCGTTGTCCGGTTTTCCTCTCGCCACCGACCCGGACGAGGCAGGCCTCGTCCCTACGAGACACGCCGTAGGGACCACGCCTGCGTTGTCCGGTTTTCCTCTCGCCGTGTAGGACGCGGAGATTTAACCCCCGCCGAGCGTATTGCCGGGAATCTGCGGCGGCGTGACGGCATAGGTGAGGGCGATCTCCGGCGCGCCGCCCGCACTCACGCTCAAGGGCAGGACGAAACGCACGCTGAGCGGGAAACATAGGCTCTCGTTGACCTTCTCGCAGTAGAAGATCTCCGCGTCGATGGTCACGTCGGCGTTGCCCTCGCTGAGCGTCACCGGCACACGCACGGGCATCTCCGGCACGACGATGCGCAGGTCGTTATCTTCCGGCGCGACGGCGGCAACCGCGTTGTCGTTATAGACGTGCAGCGAGAACGGGGCCTGATCGTTGAAGGCATAACCATCGGGCAGCACGACGTTCAACACAATCTGGCTTGCTCCCGGCGCAGCGCTCACCGGCCCCAGGTGCACGATCTCGCCGTAATACTCGGCGGGCGGCGTGTCCGTGGCGGCAGGTACGGGCGTGGCTTTGCCGGTCGCGATGGGCGGCGTGAGGCGCAACGCCGCTTCGTTCGGGAAGCGCACCGTGCTCACCGTGCCCGCCGCCAGATCGGCGACGCGGATGGCGTTGTTGTTCGTATCCGCAATATACAGCTTGCCATCCGCGTAGCTCAGCCCACCCGGCTCGTAAAACTGCGGGTCGTTCCCGTCGCGCTGGCCTTCGTCGCCGCCGAACAGGGTGCGGCTTTCGCGCGTGGCCGGGTCGATGACCTTGATCTTGCTGTTGTAGGTGTCCG
>JADZBY010000697.1 GCA_020851855.1 Anaerolineae bacterium | reverse complement strand
GTGTTGTTTCGGTTCGGCCTATGCAGCGGTACGAAGAAGTGTTCTGCTGTGTTGAGCCAGAGACACATACGATGGTCATCGAAGGTGGTTACCTCACCGGGCAGTGTTACGTTCTGCCATCGCCGAGCGACTCGCGCGGCGGAATCATCGGCACACTGGGCCGGATGACAGAGATTATGTCGCGGGGCGGCGGCGTCGGCATTAACGTATCGAGCCTGCGCCCGCGCCGCGCCTACGTGAAGGGCGTCAATGGCCGGTCGAGCGGCTCCGTGTCGTGGGGCGCGCTGTATAGCTTCGTGACGGGGCTGATCGAGCAGGGCGGCTGTTTTGGCCCCGACGAGCGCATCGCCACCAGCGCCGGTCTGATCGGCGCTCGGAAGTTGGCGGACCGCATCGACGCCGGCGAAACCTTCTACGCGCACACACACAAGGGATTGCGCCGCATCACCGCGCGTTTCCGCAATGGCCTGAAGCCGCTTCATGAGGTGACGACGGCGCGCGGTTACAAGGTGCGCATCACCGACGAGCACAAGGTCGCGGTGCTGATCGACGGCAAGATTACCACGATGCCTCTGCGCTACTTGCAGCCCGGCGACGATATCTTGCTGCTGCTTGGTCAGGGCGTACAGACCCAGCACGTCAACCTCGCGCCGGTGCACTACGAGCGCTCGGCGATGAGCACCACGCTCAATGAAAATGTGCGATTGCCCGACGTGCTGGATGAAGAGCTGGCCTATCTGGTCGGCTACATGTTCGGTGATGGTTACGTCCACATTGGCAAGAAAGTGACCTGGGAAGCCGCCAAGGCGATCAAGCTCACCACGGCGGACGCCCATCCGGCCATCCGCCAGCGTCTTGTTGATTCCATCCACCGCCTGTTCAACCTGGAACCCACGCTCGAATCCGGCGACGGCGCCTGCGTCAACGTGGCCATCTACTCCCGGCTGCTCATCGAGTGGCTGCGGCAAAACGGTTTGCTCAAGGCCAAAGCAGAGCATATCCGCGTGCCGGAAGTCATCTTCCGCTCGCCCTCCAGTGTGCAGGGCGCGTTCATCGCGGGCTATTTCGACGCCGATGGCTGCAACCGCGGCCACAAGGGCGGCTACGGTATCGACTGCATCCACCGCGCCATGCTTGCCGACGTGCAAATGCTGCTCGCCGCCAACGGCATCGTATCACGCATTTCGGAAACGGATCGCTCGGCGCAGGGTTGGCAGACGATCTACCGCCTGAGCGTGACCGGGAGCCGATTCAAGGCGCGTTTTGCCGCGTTTGTGCCTGCCGAAAAGGTATCGCACGAAAGCAACGGCCAGAGGGAAGAAAACACCTACCCGGTCGAGGTCTGGACAGCGCTTGGCGCGCGGGCCAAGTACCGCCAGCGCATTCACGACGGCGTCAGCGAGCGCATCTCGTTCGCCCAACTGGAGCGCATCGGCGGGCGTTTGGCCGCAGACGGCGACTCGCGACATGCCGACGAGATTCATGACCTGCTGAACACCATCCCGGACACCATCGTATCGATCCAGCCGCTGGGTGATAGCGACGTGTACGATTTCGAGGTGGACGACGTCCACCTGTTGAGCGGGAATGGCGTGTACACCTCCAACAGCCGTCGCGGCGCGCTGATGCTCATCCTCAACGACTGGCACCCGGATGTACTCGAATTTATCGCCAGCAAGCGCGTCGCCGGGCGCATCACCAACGCCAATATCAGCGTCGGCGTCTCGGATGCGTTCATGGAAGCGGTGCAGGCCGACGCCGACTGGGACCTCGTGTTCCCAGACACCAGCGCGCCTGGCTATGACGAAGACTGGGACGGCGATCTGGAGAAGTGGCTCGCGGCTGGCCGGCCCGTCATCACGCACCAGACCATCAAAGCGCGCGAGTTGTGGAACGCCATCATCGAGAGCGCGTGGGCCAGCGCCGAGCCGGGCGTGTGGTTCCGCGAACGCGCCAACAAGATGTCCAACAGCTGGTACTTCAGCCCGCTGATCTGCACGAATCCGTGCGTCACAGGCGATACGCTCGTCGCCACTGAACATGGCTACACCCGAGCACGTGATCTGGCCGTCGGGATGCAAATCCGCACGCCCGCCGGGTTGAAGCCCATCGAGAAGGTGTACAACAACGGCGTGCAGGCTATCTACCGCGTCGCCTTCTCAGACGGTGGTCATCTGGAATGCACGTCAGATCACAAACTCAAAGTGGTGCGCGGGAAGAAGTACGAATGGATCCCCGTGTCGCAGCTCTCGACGGGCGACAAAGTGCTTGTTTCGGCTAACGAAGCGTTTGGATCGCGCCGCCGCCTGCCGGAACAGGCGCTCACCTACATCGGTAAGCGTAAGCTCGATGTATCCGAGTATTATGATCGGCGATTGGGCTTCCTGGTCGGCGCGGTCATCGGCGATGGCACATTCCGCCAGTTGCCATCCGGCAACAGCTACAGCCTTCAGTGCGTGATGTCCTTTGGCGCGAAAGAAGAAGACTGGGAAGCGCACTTCCGGGGCACTCTGGAAGCGATGGGTATTCACACGCACCGCACGCTCATGCAGAAGACCTTCCCGACGCCGGACGGCACAGCGGTTCTGCATCAGGCCGTGCGCCTGGACTGCTACAAACTGGCCACGCTGCTCTTCCGAATCGGAATGAAGCCAAATGTCAAAGGGCCGGACAAGACCATCCCCGACGCGATGATGTCCCTGGACCGCGATTTTCTGGCGGGCCTGCTGGATGGCCTGTTCTCCACAGACGGCAACGTCAGCATGAAGCGCGACAATCCGCTGCTCCGCTTCACGACCACGTCGCACGAACTGGCGCAGCAGGTCAGGATGCTCTTGCTCCAGTTTGGTATCCACGGGCGCATCTACGCCACTGAGCGCGCAAAAGACCTCGTCTACGATGGCCGTGCCATGGTCGGGACTGGCGTAAAGTACGATGTCGTCGTAATGAACGAGGGTATCCCGCGCTTCTACAGCGAGATCGGCCTGAGCCACCCCAAGAAGGCCGCGCGCCTGAAGGAAGTGGCCGAAAATTGGCACTACGTCGGCGGCACATGGACGGCGTCTGTCGTGTCTGTCGAGAATACGGGGCGCGAAGAAGAGGTATTCGATGTCTACGAGCCAAACACGCTGACCTGGGTGACCAATGGCTACGTGAGCTTTGACTGCGGCGAACAGTCACTACCAGGTTATGCGGTTTGTAATCTTGGTGCTATTAATCTCGCGCGCTTCTACGATGCCGAGAAGCACGATGTGGACTGGGCCAGCCTCGGCCAGACGGTGCGTTATGCCGTGCGCTTCCTGGACAACGTAATCGATAGCACGCCGTACTTCTTCGAGGAAAACGAGGGCCAGCAGAAGGGCGAGCGGCGCGTCGGGCTGAATACGATGGGCATTGCCGAGTTGATGATCCGGCTGCACATCCGCTATGGCAGCCCGGAGAGTCTCGAATTTATCGACCGGCTGTACCGCTTCCTTTCGGCGGAAGCCTACCAGACCTCGGTGGATATTGCCCGCGAGAAAGGGCCTTTCCCGCAGTTCGACGCGGAGAAGTACCTGCAGAGCGGCTTCATGCAGAGTCTGCCAGAGCACATTCGTGAGGCAGTACGCGAGCATGGTATTCGCAACGTGACGTTACTCACCCAGGCTCCCAACGGCACGATCGGGACCATGGTAAACACCTCGACCGGCATCGAGCCGTTCTACTCGTGGGTGTATTACCGCAAGAGCCGCCTCGGGCTGCACGAGGAACAGGTGCCGCTCGTCGAGGAATGGTATGCAGCCCACCCCGACGAGGAGAAACTGCCGGATTATTTCGTCACCGCGATGGAGCTGACGCCCAAAGAACATATCGAGGTGCAGGCGGCCATCCAGCGTTGGGTAGATTCGAGCATCAGCAAGACGTGCAACGTCCCACGGGAGTACACGGTCGAGCAGGTGCGCGAACTCTACGAATACATGTACGCACTCGGGTGCAAAGGCGGCACCATCTACCGCGATGGCAGCCGCGACGAGCAGGTGCTTATGCTAAAAGAGGATGTTGCCAAGACCGCGCCACAGGACGCCCCACAACCGGCGGAGTCCGCGCCTGTAGCCAGCCTGGAGAGCGCCGACGCGCTGCTCTCGCTGCCCAGGGTCTACCCGCGTCCGGAAATGCTGTCCGGCGTGACCATGAGCCGGAAAACGCCCTTCGGCACGGCGTACATCACCATGAACAGCGACGAGCATCACAACCCGTTTGAGGTGTTCGTCACGGTGGGCAAGGCGGGCAGCGACCTGCAGGCCGACGCCGAGGGCCTGGGGCGCATGATCTCGCTGCAATTGCGCACCACGCCGCCGCACCACCGCATGGAGATGATGCGCCTGATCATCGACCAGTTGCGCGGCATCGGCGGGGCGCGCTCGGCGGGCTTCGGGGCGGGGCGCGTCACGTCCATGCCGGACGCCGTCGCCGCCGTGCTCGAAGAGTTTTACTTCTCCGGGCGCAGCCGGCCTGAAAATGGCGCGAATGGCGCTTCGAACGGCCACGCGCGCTCGAATGGCGCGGCGCACCACGAGCACGTCGAGCCGGTCAATGGCGAGGTCACGGTGCGTATCCCCGGCGCGGACCTGTGCCCGTCGTGCGGCACGGTGTCGCTGGTGCGGGCCGAGGGCTGCCGCAAGTGCCTGACCTGCGAGTACACGGAGTGCTGAGCCGGGCGTAGCCTTTGCTCCGTGCAAGAACCGCACAACTCGAAAACGATCAGGGGCGGGCCAATCTCGCCCCTGATGTGCATCGCCCCACCGCCGCGCTGTTTGTCGCCCGTTTTATTCTGAGCCGCCGCATCAGGATCGCCTGGGAGCGCCCACGCTGAAGCATGGGACTGAAGCTACGAAGCCCCACCGGACTGAGGACGCAACCCCAGCCCAAAGGGCTTTGTGCATTCCGCCCTGCGCTGAGGCGCCGGGCGATCCACGCGGCCTGACCCACCCGGTTTGATGCGTTTGCCCCATTCGTTTTATTACCGCCCAGTTGACAACCACCCCCGATTCGGTTTATTTTCTCTGACAAATCTCATCCCAACCACCCAATGCACTCTGCCGCCATTCCCTGAGCAGCAAAGGCAAGCTCCCATGCCCGATCTCAAGCTGTTCCTGTTCGGGAGACC
>JADZBY010000696.1 GCA_020851855.1 Anaerolineae bacterium | reverse complement strand
CGCTGCCCGTCCCGGAGTTGGTGTTCGGCAGCCTGATTGATCGCTGGGCGGCGTTCTCCAGCGCGGCGCTCCACCCCGACCTCAAGGAGTGCGTCGCGCGCTGCGTGGCGGTGAGCGAGGTGCGCATCCAGACGCGGCGGCTGTCGTTCGAGCGCTCGGAGCGTGGCGCGGCGACGGGCTTCACGGGGGATGTCACGTTCGTGGTGAACTCTCCCGACCGTTTCTGGCTGGGCCAGTTGCATGCGCTGGCCGACTTCGCGCGGTACAGCGGCATCGGCGTGCGCACCACGATGGGCATGGGGCAGGCGCGGGCCGTGCGAAGCGGGGAGAGAGCGAAAGAGCATACCGAAGCGTGAGCGTGCCGCCGCTCCGCCCAGAGAACCATTGAAAAGGAGCTTCACGTGGGAATATCAGAGAAAGTCCTTCACCTTCTGGCAGTAGAAACCGAGGGGATTCAAGCCTATATTTTCGGAAGTAACCGCTTGAAAGAGAACATCGGCGCGTCATACCTCGTCAAACTGGCCACTGAAGATTGGGCCTTTGACGTGCTTCGGGATGTGGCCCCACGCAACAACCTTGGCCCGGAGAACACGCTTGAGGAAAGCAGCCATTTCGAAGACGAAGGCCTTGACGCTGAAGTTCTCTATGCGGGCGGCGGCAACATCGTCATCTTATTCGCAGAACTGCAGGCGGCAAAGGCATTCACCTGGCATCTATCCGCGAGAACGCTTCGGGATGCGCCTGGGCTGCGGCTCAACATCTACCATGAGCCATACAAGTGGGAAAGCAGTAGCGAGGGCCTGGGTCAGGCGGTCAAGCGCCTTCTCCAGGGCATGAAGAGGACACGCAATGTGCGGCGTGGGTCTGTTGCCTTGTCCGGGATAGGTGTCACGGCGATGTGCCAATCTACGGCAATGCCCGCCGTTGATGATTCTGAGGGCCTCGCGTCGGCAGAAGTCCTGGCGAAGCGCGAAGCGTCTATTAAGGCCAACGAGTGGCTTCGCAACACATTACTGGCAGGGAGAGCCAACGCCACCAGTTATACGTTTCCCTACGATCTGGATGAATTGGGGCGAAGCGAAGGCGAACGGAGCTACATGGCAGTTGTCCATGCCGATGGAAATGGCATGGGGAAGCGCATCCGCGAAATCGGGGATATTCGCGACAATCGCACGTATATCACGCAATTACGCCAATTCTCTGAACGTGTGAAAGCTATCTCCGAGCAGGCGATGGATGCTGTCGTCAGCTTGCTGATACAGGCGGTCAGAGAAGGGCCTACGATACCCGGCAGAGGCACTGTGCCTGGCCTCAAGCTCTGGCCGGATCATTCAAAGAAGATGGTCCTACCAGTGCGTCCCATCGTCTTTGGGGGGGACGATACGACCTTTGTGTGTGATGGTCGGCTCGGTCTCTCGCTCGCCACCGCGTATTTGCGCGCATTCGAGAACGCAGCGCTGGCCCAGCAACTTCGTCTCTCAGCGTGTGCAGGCGTGGCCATCGTCAAGGTTCGCTATCCGTTCGCGCGCGCGTACCAGCTCAGCGAAAGCCTATGTGACAGCGCGAAAACGTACCGTCGCGATGACTTTCCGGATGGTGGTAGCGCGTTGGACTGGCACTTCACGAGCGGCGGCCTGTATGACACGCTTAAGGCGATGCGAAACAGGGAATACACCGTATCCAGCGGGGCGCTGACGCTGCGACCGGTCAGCCTGGGTCCTGAAGGTGAACACCGCTCCTGGTCGGAGATTGAGCGCCTTACGCAGGTCTTCCAGGAAGTGTGGGCCGAACGCCGCAACAAGGTGAAGGCGTTGCGCGACGTACTGCGAGAGGGGCCACATTCCGTTGAACGCTTCCAGAGAGTTTATCTCGCGGGCGGCGAGGATGGTGTGTATGGACTCCCGCCGTTCGAGCCTTTCACCGATCTCGGCTGGCATGATGGCGTGTGCGGGTATTTCGACGCCCTGGAGCTCGCCGATATCCACATTCCACTGCAGGAGAAACTCGCATGAATCTCACACTGAAGATGCAGTTGCTGAGCGACACGACGTTTGGGCGCGGAGATGGGGTCGTCGGCCTGGTTGATGAGGAGATCGAACATGATCCAGTGACTGGGCTACCTATCGTGCGCGGTCGCACACTGAAAGGCATCCTGGTCGAGGAGTGCGCGAACTGCCTCTTCGCCGTCGGCGCCAGCCGGGCATCCGGTACGCTGCGCAGGGCCGCAGCCTGGCTGTTCGGCGCGGGGGGCAGCACGTCGGCAGAAGGCTCGCACATGCATATCGGGGCGGCAGAACTGCCAGAGGACCTTTGCAAGCGTGTCAGGGCGACAGTCAATCGCACACCCGTTGCCTACAGCGCATCGGACATTCTTGGCTCTTTGACGACCATCCGCCGACAGACCGCAGTCAATGAAGTGACGGGCGCACCCCAAGAGGGTAGCCTGCGTTCATCGCGCGCCGTGTTGCGTGGCCTGGTGTTCGACGCGCCGATTGACTTTGACCAGGAACCCGACCCGCATCATCTGGCGCTGCTTTCTGCTTGTGCCGCCTCGGTCCGTCGCGCGGGAAGCGGCCGCAACCGTGGCCGAGGACGTGTCCGAACGTGGATCGAAGGCCCCGGATTTGACTTCAATGCCTCAATCGAGCTGTTTGAACGGTTGGTGAGGGACAGCGCATGAAAACCATAACATACCGCGTGACTCTGCACGAGCCGACTCTCGTCACGTCCCTACAAGGGGACCCGAATAGCGCGGTTGCACACGATTACCTGCCTGGGAGCGTGCTGCGTGGCGTGCTTGTCTCTCTGGCAATGAGGTATGAGGGTAAGGCCGAACTTGATGCCGCCGATCCCCGGATCAGACGGCTGTTCTTTGACCACTCGACGCGCTTTCTTAATGGGTATGTGGGTATTGACTATCGCCGCTCTCTGCCTGTGCCCCGCTCCTGGGAACAGGACAAGCATGCCTCACCTGAAATGCGTTCTCAGATCACTGACAGGGCGCTTGTGGCTGCTTCAGCCGATGACAGGCCTGGCAAGCCGAAATCGCTTGGTGGTGGGTTCTGCATCTACACGGAAGGCACTGCTGATGCAGTGGCAGTCAAGATTGCAGAACCAAAGCACGTCATCAACGTACACACCGAGCGCGATCGGGCGAGTGGGCGGGCCAGAGGCGATGGGAGAGGGACCGTCTATCGCTACGATGCGCTCGCAGCCGGTCAGAGCTTCGAGGCAGCTATCCTCTGCGATGAAGCCGAGGATGCCGAGTATCTGAAGACGCTCCTGACGGGCTTCCCGGTCGCGGCCATCGGCGGTGCACGCAGCGCAGGCTATGGCCGAGTGGCGTTCTCGGATGTACACATCGGTGATGCACAGCGCGAAGTCGCCCCCGATACCATCCCGTGGTCCGACCGGCTCATCCTTACGCTCTTGAGCGATGTCCTTCTGACGGATCAATACGGTCAGCCAGCATCCGACGTCTGGGCGCTCCGCGATGCTGTGGCGGCCCGATTGGGCGTTGACGCTGCCCATCTGGGCGAAGATGCCTCTACACTCGCCTTCCGGAGTACGGCGCTCGTCGGTGGCTTCAACCGCAAGTGGGGGCTGCCCTTACGCCAGACGCCTGTACTGAGTATGGGCAGTGTCTTTGTCTTCGAGATGCCAAACCTCGGTTCGCGCCCTGATACGCTCGATGCTCTTGAGAGGCTCGAGTGGATAGGAATCGGCGAACGCCGGGCCGAGGGATTCGGACGTGTCGCGGCAAATTGGCAGCTTCATTCCTATCTGCAGAACGTGGCAGTTGAGCCTGTGGCGGTCGCAAGTTCAGACGTCGACAACCACCCTGCCCAATTGAGTACTGAATCCCAAGCGATCTGGGACGGGATGATGCAGCGCATCAACCGCAAACGTTCTGATGTGCAGATAATGGAACAGGCAAATGCTCTGTCCCTGTCGCGAGAACTGCCGCCATCCAGCCAGCTCAACCGGTTGCGCCAGCAGGTACTCGGTACGTTACTCGGCCCGCAACCTGACGCCGCTGTCGTAACTGATTTCCTGAACGACATCAGGGGGAAACGGGCATCTCAGCACTTTGAACAGGCCCGCGTGGCTGGCAAGCGCATGTCCTCGTGGCTTGAAGAGCAGGTAAACATTACTGATTCCTACACCGCGCTGCGTCTCATTGACGCAGTGCTGGCGCGCGCTGCCAAGCAGGGTAAACGCCAGAATGGACGATTGGAGACGGATCAATGAGCGAGCCATTGTGGGATGGTAGCCAGTCGCGGCGAATAGTAAAGCGCGTTGTCGTAGAGAGCGACCTCGTCTTGCAGACACCCGCGCACTTTGGGAATGGCGACGAGGTCGGAGCGGTCTTACCCCTCATCGTCGATGAGGCAACTCAACAGCCCCTACTTACGGGCGCGTCCATCGCTGGTGCACTTCGCAGTTATCTGTGGACCCGGCAGTCCGGCTACGGGACAGCCCAGGATTCGGTGGGCGTTGCCGCTCTACTCTTCGGCGGCGCGCGCCAGGACAATGAGGGAGGACAGAGCCGCCTCATTGTCGATGATGCCTATGGCGAGAGTGCACGGCTTGAGGTGCGCGACGGCGTCAAGATCAACCCTGCCTCACGCACCGCAGAAGAAAAGAAGCTGTACAGCTTCCTTATGTGGGCTGCTGGGACGCACTTTCCCTTACGTTTCGAGCTGGTCATTGCGGAGTCAGATGATGAAAAGGAGTTGCTGTCTGCGCTCGCGGCTGCGCTGCATGGGCTAAACGAGATCACTCTGGGCGCGCGCAAGCGCAGAGGGTATGGACGGGTCCGAGTGACCGGTTGGCAGGTGAGGCAATTCGACCTCAGGACGCTCGAAGGCCTGAGCGAATGGATCCGGTACGGCGGGGAGCCACTATCCACCAAAGCAGTACATGAGGATATCTTTACAGCGCTTGGGGTTGGGGCCGACTTCCCGGACCATCGCCGATTATTCAGCTTGGATGCCCAATTCGAGCTTCGTGGGTCTGTTCTGATCCGCGCCAGTAGTGATGTCGCCGATATGGGGCATCTCAGGTCGAGTGGGCTACCCGTTCTGAGCGGCACAAGCCTTGCTGGAGCGTTCCGCGCCCGTGCCGCCAAGATCGCGCGCACCATCGGCATTGCCGACGCAGAGACACTTGTTGACGATATGTTTGGCGTCTTTGGCGACACGGTGTCCGGCAAACAGGCCAGTCGGGCCAGTCGGGTCAGCGTTGAGGAGTCACAGATCGTCGACGGGGAGTCCGAGCGATGGGTGCAGAGCCGCGTGAGCATTGACCGCTTTACAGGTGGCGCGCTCGATACAGCCCTATTCAGTCAGCAGCCGCATTTTGGCGGGAGGACGGGGATCAAGCTCACGTTGAGAGAACCCGAGGATCACGAAATCGGCCTGCTGCTGCTCGTGTTCAAAGACCTGTGGACGGGCGACCTGCCGCTTGGCGGCGAGAGCAGCATCGGCCGCGGTCGGCTCCGAGGCATGGCGGCAGATTTAGGCCTAGAGGGACACTCTTGGCGCATCCTATCTGGTGAGGATGGACTTGCGCTGCCCGATGATGCCAGAGAGCGGCTCGAAACGTGTGTGATGGCCCTTCAGGAGAGGGTGAACCGATGAACCGTGAAATAGTCAGCGCTTTCGCGGAACTGCACCTGTTGGACATAGAGGAGATTCAGGATATTGGCGCTTGGTTTACAGAGCACGCCCAAGCTCACCATCTCCGCTGGCTACTCGTTCACGCCGACGATGCCGTGCTGTGGGGCATGTTCGAAGCAAGTGTGCTGGTGCTTGACGACTCTGCCAGAGGGCTTTTGCGGCTGGAGACGCTCCAGGTCGCGCGCGCCTTCGGAGAAGAGGCAGAGGTCATGCTCTGGCGCGATGGTGATGGCGCTCTGAGGGCCAGGTTCATCCGTGATAGCGCCGGTGAAAAGGTGTGGACGATGGATGAGGACCACGTGCTGTGGGGCAATCGCACGGAGAAGCTTTCGAGCGGTTTCACTCGCATGAGCGAAGGCTCCCAGGGACTGTGCCACGTCGTGCCTCTCTCTGTGGAAGTAAGACGTGACCGTAAGCGTCCACTGCGACTGAGAGTGCGCCATTATCTCACGGAAGATGAAACTGGATTCGTACGCATCGCGTGCAGCCGGTTGCTTGATCTGGTCGATGTTGGGGGGAGTGAGCGATGAACAATCGCGATTCGCAGGGTCGTCGCATTGAGCCTGCCAAGAGAGCACGTGCGCCGTATAACTTCATTCCGCTGCAAGACCGAATCGTCCCGGCAGAGGAACTGCCCGATCACAACCGGTTCTACGACAACCGGCGTACCGGTCACTTCGATGTCACGCTGATTACAGACACGCCGCTGTATATTCGCGGCATGTTGACCGAGACAGAAGCCACTGCACGGACGGAAAACCGCGACAAGTCCGATTTCTTTCAGTTGCAGGGTAAGCCAATCGTGCCGGGCAGCAGTCTGCGTGGAATGCTGCGCAGCCTCGTCGAGATCGTGGCATTTGGCAAGATCCAGCCGGTGACGGACAAGCGACTGGTTTACCGCGCCGTCGGGGACACGACTTCGTACGGGTTGAGCTATCGCGAAATGATGCTCGGCCCCGCGAAGGACGGAGTAGTTGACTATCCCACGCGAAATCTGCGTGGTGGTTACCTGGAGCGAAACGGTCACGAATGGGCGATCCGCCCCGCCAAGAGCTTCCACAATGAAACGTTCGTGTTTGTAGAGACAGACCAGCTACAGGATGCCAACATCCCGGAAAAGCCGCAGGACGTGGTGGATGTCTGGGTAGAGCCAGTGCCGTCTCGGCGCAGTCACCCGGTTCAAAAGGAAGCTTCCATAAATGTCGCGACTTCACCGAGACTCAGCCGCACCCAGCAGCCGGGTCTTGAACCGGGGACGCTGGTGATTTCCGGCAAGGCGCCAAAGAGAAAACGCTACCCGGTGATTTTCTCGCCCGATCATGAACAGCCTTTGATCCGTATTCCACGGGAAATGTGGGATGTCTATGAGGCGGACCGCGATATGCAGCGTGGAATCAGAACCCGCCCGCTTCGAGAAGTCGGAAATCCGCTTTTCTATCTCCTCGATGCAAAGGGCGAACTCGTTTTCTTCGGCCCGACGATCATGTTCCGCCTACCGCCACGCTACTCCATCCGGGACCTGATTCCCCCCGCGCTCAAAGAAGATGGGATCGCGGACATCGCCGAGGCCATGTTTGGCTATGTGGACAAGCGTAGTCAGGGCACGAAACAGGGCGATAAGGCGCGAGCCTATGCATCGCGGGTCACCGTCAGTGATGCCCATCCACTCGACGGACAGTCCGATTTCTTCGAGAAAAGGTTCAGGCCGAAAATCCTGGGCAGTCCCAAGCCGACGACCTTCCAGCACTACCTCGATCAGCGCGACGGCGAGCGCACAGCAAAAGAGAACTTGAGTCACTATGCTCACGGCAACGCGCGCCTTCGCGGCCACAAACTGTACTGGCGGCAACGGGGCATCACGGTCAGCGATGTAGAAGAAAAGGGTCAGGTCGCGCCCGGCGACCGCCAGCATACCTGGATGCGTCCGGTGAGGCCCGGAGTCTCCTTCTCCTTCCGTGTCCAGTTTGAGAACCTGAGTGATGTCGAGCTTGGCGCACTCGCCTGGGCACTTACATTGCCAGGCAGCGACCAGCACCGCCACCAGCTTGGCATGGGCAAGCCGTACGGCATGGGTGTCGTGAAGCTGGATGCGCGCCTGTTCCTTGGCAAGCGAGTTTCTCGCTACTCGCGGCTGTTTGACGGCAGCGACTGGCTCACTGCAGAGGCTGAAGCGATCCCAGATGAATACATCAGGCGCTTTGAACGCCACGTATGCGATGCGCTCTCTTGGACGGGCGAATTTCGCGAATTGGGGCGCATCCGCGAATTGCGGACCATGCTGACAGCGCAAGCGAAAGCTCTAGACTTCAGCTATATGGATATTCTAGACTTCAAGAAACGGCCCGTGCTGCCAAAGCCATCCGAGGTTCTCAGCAGGTCTGGTGCACAGAGAGCGTCGCTTCCGGCTTCGCCAGCGCTTGCTTCCTCCAGGCCGATACCACCGCCGCCAGGGGCCGCACCACGCGGCCCAGCCGTCAAAGCGCGTCCTGAAATCGGTAACGTGGTGAAGGGCGAGGTGTTCTCGGTAGACAACGGCATCTCGTTCAGCCCCGAAGGGTACGACGGTTATGAGGCCCATATCCCTCATATCCTTCGGCAGCGAAAGCCCGGCGATCCGGTGAAAGGTCGCGTCATCGAGATACGAGATGGCGATCCTATCACGCTTATCTGTGAGCAAATCGACACGAGCAAGAAACGCTGAGTGCAGATGCGGGCCGGTTGCTGGGCAAAATCCCCCAGACCCGTCCATCTCCGGGGCCTTTCCGAGGATCGGTCCGAACACTTGCGATAAATGCGAGTCAGTCGTGAGTGTCGCGTAAGTTTTACAGGCGGATTACTAGGGTCAATCTCCTGTATCCGCCTGTGAAAAATCCAGGTTTGTATCGATGTTGCGCAGCTTGACGCCCTTCGGGGACAGACGATCACACCGTGCATGGAGCAAGCGATGCAGTGTCCGAACTGCGGCTCATTCGGCGTGGACAGCGATCTGGACTATGCGCTGTGCCGCACCTGTGGCTACAACTGGACGCCCAGCAGTGAGCCAGACTGGAATGGCGACGTGTATCCCCGCCGGACGCCCACGCCTGGCCCCGACTGGGATTCACCACGCTTGCGCCCGTTTGCTCTCGAAGACGATGATGTAGACGACGAAGCCCCATTTGAAGACGGCGGCGACGAGGTGGACGACGATTGGGGCGAAGAAGACGAGGATGAGGAAGATGCCGACAACTGGGACGATGACGACGAGTGAGTCGCGGCGGAGATTCCCTGCCCAGTGACACGCCATGCAAGGACGCCCCCATTTTCTTCGCAGGTTCGCTTCTGAAGGTCTAGAGCGAGGGCGTATAAAGCGAAGGGGCCTGAGCACTTGCATCCGTGCAAGTGATTCAGGCCCCGATGGAGCGTGCCTGGAGGGATTCGAGACCATAACAGCACCCGTGCCGACCACGGCGGAATCGATGCGGCACTTCATTGCTCTTCTGTACGCGGAGAGCGACTGCCAGCAGCAAACCTGGGAAAAACACGAACGAAACGCTGCGATCTATCGCCGCTACCTTGACGGCGAAGACTCGGTTGTATTGGCCCGCGCCTATGGCCTGTCGGACCGTCGGGTGAGAACCATTGTCGAGCGTGAGAGGCGACGAGAAGCCCTTCACAGAGACGACAATGGATAATCTCGGCTGACCTTGACGAGGCACGAGGGTGCCCGGATTGTCGGAGATTCCACTGTGCAAATCGTGTCCCATGACCATCGCAGGCGTTTGGGCGGACCACCGTAGCTAACCCACCGGGAAATCCGTCGCGCCGCTCCTACTACGCTAGTCGGCCAAGCGCTTCACCAGGATTGCACAGCCAAGCCGTCGATGTGCTCAAAATGCGAGTCGCGGGTGACCAGGACCAGCCCATGTTGCAGGGCCTGGGCGGCAATCCACAGGTCATTTTCCGGGATAGGCTGCCCTTTGGCCCGCAGCGCCTGCCGTATCCGGGCATAGTGTTTGGCGGTGTCTTTGTCGCAGACCAGAAGCGGATAGTAGGCGGCCAGCGTCTCCACCGCGCTGAGGTTGGCCTCCGCACGCCCGGAGTGCCGTGCGCCGTAATACAACTCACCCAGCACAACCACACTCAGGTGCACGGTAACTTCAGCGAGGCGCTCCAGCACGGCTGGCTCACGGCGCTGCAGGGCGATGAAGATGTTCGTGTCAAGCAGGGAAGCTGGGCTTTCCCCATTCATCGGGATCAATCCTTTCGCAGTCTTCTTCGATGATACGTTCCATTGCTGCGAGATCTTCCGGTGCCATAGGATGCTCTTCCGCCCAGGCGAGCAATTCCTCACCCGGAATGCCCGCCAGGCGACTCAGGCCCTCGACATAGGCCAGCACCTGCTGCTGCTGCGTTTCATTCAGGCCAGCGAGCCGCTGAATGATGGCGAGCTCGGTCTTGTTCATGGCTGTCCCTCCCCATCTCACTCCTTACTTCCCGATTTTACACCAGCGCGTTAGCTGGTACGGCGTCTTCGTCATGTTGTTCGACAATACTCATGTTCATCGGTGACAGTCTCAGGTAGAGAGGTGGACAGGTTGGGCAGCCGGGGCGAGGATCGAGAGTCACCAGGCAATGTGTCAACCTGTCATTTGGGCGCGCACTCGCCTGACTGAGCTTCGTTCGGCCACCACAGATTGAGTGCTGCTACTCACCGACTCCGCCTCGTGCTCGCCTATGATGGGAGCATCTCAGTCAGGCGGAGGACTCTGTGCTTCAGTACACCGGACATGTCTTCGTCGATGTGGGCGTTGCGGCGCTCACCGCATTCGCGCGACACACCGACCCTGCACAGGTAACGGCGGGCGATCTCGAGCGCGCCGCGGATTTTCTGGAGCGGCTGTACACCGCGCCGGGACCGATGCGCAATTTCGCACGCGGCTCGGTCTTCCACAACGCCGGTTACACCTCGTCGCCAGATCCTGCACGCCAGCAGGCCCATGCGGATCGCGTGCTGCGATCGTGGCGTCCTGGTGTGCCCATACTCCAGGATTGTCGTTGCGTCTTTTGCGGGCAGGCGGCGGCTTACCGCGCGACGCGCCAGGAAGTGCCACTCCTCAATGGCCTCGATACGTACAACTTTGGCCCGGCCGGACGGGCTGGCATCCCCGTCTGCGGCGTGTGCTCGCTGGCGATTCAGGCGCTGCCGCTGGGCTGCGTGAAGTCGGCGGGCGGGCTTGTTGCCGCCCACAGCAACGATCCGCAGGTCACATTCCGGCTGGCAAAGGCTGCCCTGGAACGTCTGCTGAAGCACTTCTCGCTCGAAACGAACGATCTGCCGGGCGGGCCGTTCCCGCAGACTCGCTTCGTCGAAATGGTGATCGGCTGGCTGGTCGAGGCCGAGCGCGGCTGCATGTCACCCGCCTCGCTGACTGGCTACTTCTTCAGCAATTCTGGTGCGTCGCCGTCGATCACCATTTACCCGCTCTCCTCGGAGGTGGTCGCCTTTCTCGACGAGGCGCACCACAACGCGGATGGCTCACTGACGGATGCCTGGAATATCGCCATAGCGCGCGCCTGGTTTGACCCGAAGAAGGGAAAGGGCGAAGTCGACACAAACTCAGAAAAGAATGCCCTGTATGAAACGCTCCTTGATCTGCCAGCCAAAGCCCGGCTGGTTCTGCGGCAACACCTGCTGCCCACCCGACACTGGGGCCTGGTCTCTCTGTTCCTTACCAAGGTGATGGCAATGGACCCTGAACGAATCGTTTTGCTGCGCAGCCTGGGCGAGCGGTTTGCCGCCTATGTGCGCGAGAAGAAGGCGTTCTTCTATAAGTTTTCGCGCACGGACGAGTTCAGCCGGTGGCGGCGACTCGTGCTGCGAGCCGCCGACGATCACATGCGGGCGACGGGCACAAGCCTGATCACGTTTGACGAGTTCGCCGCCGTCTTCACCGCTCCGGCGGGCGAGATCAACGACTGGCGGCTGGCCCGCGACTTGGTGACGCTGGCGCTCATCGATGCGCGCGCCGCCAGCGGCGCCACTCCTGACGACGATGAACCGCTCTTTGACGAGGAGGAGATCGAATGAACTTCTTGACCGGTGTATACGCCATCAATGCGCCCGCATCCGCCCTGAACAACGGTGAAGGCGAAGAAATCAAAGCCACCGTGAAGGCCATCCGTGTCCAGCAGCGGGAATACCCTTACGTCTCCGCGCAGGCGGTGCGCTTCTGGCTGCGCGAGACGCTGCGCCGCTATGACACGGACTGGAAGGCATCGCCCGTGTATCGCGGCAAGGGCAACCGCCAGCAGGCGTACACCGAAGGCGACCCTATCACCTTCTGGGACGACGACCTGTTCGGCTACATGCGCGCCGAGAAGGGCGCATCGCTGACCCGCGTCGCGCCGTTCCGCACCAGCACACTGGTCGCCGCGGCGCCCGCCGAGATCGTGGAGGACTTCGGCGTGATGGCGCGTATGCCCGGCGACCCGGTCCTGCACGCGCACGAGTTCTACCGGGCGACGCTTGTCGGCGCGTTCTCGCTTGACCTGTCGGCGGTAGGCACGTTCACGAACCAGGACCGAGCCGGATTCCGTAACCTGAGCGACGAGCAGCAGGCGTACGCCGCCGAGCATGAGCTGGAGCGTCTGCCGGAGCATGAGACGTACCGGTTGCCCATCGAAGCCCGGCTGGCGCGCATCGCCAGTCTGCTGCGCGCCTTTGGCCGGTTGGAGGGCGGGGCCAAACAGACCCTGCACTGCACCGACGTGTCGCCGTCGTTCGTGGCAATGGCGGTGCTGCGCGGCGGGAACAACCCGTTCATGCACCTGATCGCCCCCACGCCGCAGCCGTCACTCAATGCACAGGCGCTTGACGAGGCGCTGACCGCCTATCAGGACGACCTGTACTCGCCGCTGTTCGTCGGCTTGCGCCAGGGCTTCATGGACAGCGCCTATGCGTCGCTCACCGAACGGGGCATCGCCGTGATTCATCCACGGCAGGCGTTCGAGGCGGCCATCCACGCCCTGTGGCAGCACCCGGAGTGGCTGGAATGACGGGCGAAACGCTCGACGCGCTGCGTGTGGTGGTGGAAGGGCCGGTCACGTCCTTCCGCTACCCGCACTTCGTCCAGGGCGTACAGCCAACGTATGCGCTGCCGCCGCCCGCGACGGTGTACGGCCACGTGTGCAGCGCGCTGGGCAGGCTCGCGCCCCCGGACTCGTTCCGCGTCGCGCTGCACTTCACCAGTGAGGGGCGATTCACGGACTACGAGCACATTCACCTGTTCGGGCGAGAGGCCAAACTCTCGCCCTTCCGGCGCGATTTGCTGTTCCGGCCACACCTGACGCTGTACATCGACCGGCCCGACTGGCTGGCCGCCTTTCAGCGCCCGCGCTACGTCGTGACCCTTGGCCGCTCCCAGGACCTGATGCGTTACAGCGCCGTCGAGGTGATTGCCTTGCGCCGGACCACGCCTGCGTATGCCGAACATACGCTGCTGCCTTACACGCTGGCCGGGCAGGTCGGCGGCATGATCGCGCTGACCATGCCGCGCTACCTGACGGCAGAACGCGCCGTGGCCTGGGATCAGTACGCGCTAATCCGGGACCGCACGCCGCTCACCGCGGAGGCTGGGCCGCAGTGGGTGGACCCCGACGCGCCCACCTGGCGCGGCGCAGGCCGGGCCGTGGCGTGGCTGAGTTTCCAGTGAGATAGAGAAGCGCATGGCCGAACTCAGCCGCATCCTGGCGCGGCCCAAAGAGCGCCTGACGACGCACAGCCTGCGCGTTCTGGCTCGCGTCGAACAACTCGCCACACTGCGCCCGCTGCCGGAATACCCGCGCTTATGGCAGCGCCTCGCGTATGCCGCCTTGCTGCACGACGGCGGCAAGCTCGCGCCGGGTTTTCAGCGCGGGCTGCGCTCTCGGCGTGAACGCTGGGGCCTGCGACACGAAGTGCTGTCCCTTGCCTTCGTGCAGTGGTTCGACTTCGGCGGCGACCTGCCCTGGGTGATCGCGGCCATTGCCACGCACCACCGCGATGCCGCGTTCATCCTGGAACGCTACCGTCCGCGCAGCAACCCGACGGATGATCGCGCTGTGCAACTGCTGGACGGCCTCGACCCGGCGGCTGCGCATGCCTGGTACGACTGGCTGGTCGGCGCGTTCGCCGAGCTGCAAGAGCCGCCGAGAATTCGGCCCTTTGCCCTGCCCACGCCCGATGTCATCCACAAGGCGCTGTCCTACTTCGAAACGTGGCTGACTCCGCTCCACGAACAGGGCGCGGCCCACCCCGACTATGTGCAGGCCATCATGCTCCGGGGTGGCATGATCCTGGCCGACCACGCCGCCTCGGCCCAGACGCGGGACTTCACGCCGCTGAACCTGGACGCCCGGCGCATCTGGGAGCGCATCGGGCCAGCGCCGTTTGCGCACCAGCCCCGTTGCGCCGCACTCGCCGGACGCCCGGCGCTGCTCGTTGCGCCGACCGGCTCCGGGAAGACGGAAGCGGCGCTGCTCTGGGCAGCGCAGGCCCCGGCAGCGCGGCTGCTGTACCTGCTGCCCTACCGCGCCAGCATGGACGCCATGCAGCGCCGCCTTGAAAACGTCGCGCCCGCCGAGGATGTCGGCTTGCAGCATGGTCGGGCGCTGCAATCTCTGTACCGCCGCCTGCTTGACGAGCACCATGCGCCGCCGGACGCCGCCCGCGACGCGACGGAGCGTCTGAACGTGGCCCGGCTGCACGCCTACCCGATCCGCGTCACCAGCCCGTATCAATTGCTGCGCGCCGCGTACCAGTTCAAGGGCTTCGAGGCGACGCTGGCCGATATGCACGCCGCGCTGCTCATCGTGGACGAGATTCACGCCTATGACCCGGCCCGGCTGGCGATGATCGTGGAGACGCTGGGCTTCTTGCGCCGCCATATCACTATCCGTCCCCTGATCATGACGGCCACGCTGCCGCCGCTCGTCCAGGCGGCGCTATGCGAGGCGCTGCCCGAACTCCACATGCTCCGCGCCAGCGCGCGCACCTTCGCCGATTTCCGCCGCCACGTCGTGCGCCTGCGCCCCGGCGATCTGGCCGACGACCTGGACGCCATCGTCGCCGCGCGGCGGACCGGGCAGGCCGTGCTGGTCACGGTGAACACGGTGCGCCGGGCGCGGGCGATTGGCGGCGCGCTCAACGCACTCGGAATCGAGACACACGTGCTACACAGCCGGTTCAGCGCGCGCGACCGCTGGGATCACGAGCGGGAGTTGTTGCGCCTGTTTGGCGTCGGCGCGCATCCGACGGAAGCAAGCCAGCCACGACCCATCGTCGTCGCCACGCAGGTCATCGAAGTCAGCCTGGACCTGAGCTTCGACACGCTGTTCAGCGATCCTGCGCCGCTGGAGGCCCTGGTGCAGCGTTTTGGCCGGGTGAACCGCAAACCCAACCCGGCGGCGTTGGCTCCGGTACACGTGTATGACCAGCCGACAGGCCGCGCCGACCGCCGCCCGGTCTACGATCCGGCGCTGGTCGAGGCCGGGCTGGATGTGCTGCGCGGCTGGGACGGGCAGCCGGTGGACGAGGCGCGCGTTTCGGCGGGGTTGGCGCAGGTGTACCGGGGCGCGATTGCCGAGGGCTGGCGGGCGCGGTACACGGCCAAACAGACAGAGTTCCGCCGCGCCGTGCTGGACGATTTGCGCCCGTTCCAATCCGCAGACGAGGGGCTGTTCCGCGCCTTCTCCGCACACTTCGACGGTGTGGAGGTTCTGCCGCTCGACCTGGAAGATGAGTACCGCGCCACACTGAACAACGATCCCATCGGCGCGTCGACGCTGCTCGTGCCGCTGGCGTGGTGGCAGTACGTGATGCTACAAGACCAGGGCCGGGCCTGGCAGGGCGAAGGCGACGACCTGTTCTTCGTCGACGCGCCCTATGACGCTCTGACCGGCCTTCAGCTTGAGAACGATGAAGCAGAGTAATGAAACCCTCACCCCTGACCCCTCTACCGTGTACTCATGCGAGAGGGGGACCGCAAGGCCGGACGCGCCCTTGCTCCCCTCTCGCCCTGAGGGAGAGAGGGGCCAGGGGAGTGAGAGTTGTCGAAAGGGCGGGCTGGCAAATCGCCGGAGGTGAATATGCCCGTTGTCAAGCATCTGGTTGCCGATCAATTCGGCACGCACATCGGGAAGTACAGCGAGCGGCTCAAGCTGACCCAGGGCGGCGACACGCTGGCCCAGGCTCCGCTCATGCACCTGCAGAGCGTGACTATCGCCAGCATGGGCGTCAGCATCTCCGCCGACGCCATCGCCGCCTGCTGCGAGCGCGGCATCCCCATCGTCTTCATGGATGGCTTGGGCGACGTGTACGCCAGCCTGTACGCCGCCGGACTGGTCGGCACGGTGCTGACCCGACGCGCGCAGCTTCTGGCCTACCACACGGCGCACGGCTACCTTCTGGCGGCAGCCATAAGCGCGGCCAAGATCGGCAACCAGGCTGCCACGCTGCGTTACTGGGCGCGTCTGCGGCGGGAGAGCGCGCCAGACCAGGAGCCAGCCCTGCTCAACCAGGCCGCCGACGTGCTGGCCTATTCTGACCGCATCGCCGCGCTGCCCGTCGCGCCGCTGGACGAGGCGCGCGAGACGCTCATGGGCCTGGAAGGCATGGCCGCCCGCCTGTACTGGGACGGCGCGGCGCAGATGATTCCCGCCGAGTATGCCTGGCCGGGGCGCATTGGGCGCGGCGCGACCGACCCGGTCAATAGCCTGCTCAATTATGGCTATGGCATCCTGTACGCGCAGGCCGAGCGCGCCGTCATCCTGGCCGGGCTGGACCCTTATGCCGGGTTCCTGCACGCCGACCGGCCCGGCAAACCCAGCCTGGCGCTCGATCTGGTTGAGGAGTTCCGCCAGATTGCCGTCGACCGCCCGGTGATCGGGCTGCTGGCGCGTCGCTACGCCGTGCCGATGGACGAACATGGGCGGCTGGCAGACGGCGTGCGGCGCGACTTTGCCACGAAAATCGTGGAGCACCTCGACTCGCCGGTGCGCGCGGCTAACGGCGCCAACGAGCGTATCGCGCTGCGGCACGCCATCCAGGCCCAGGCGCGCCAGATCGCGGTCTTCTTGCGCGGCGAGCTGGACGCCTATACGCCGTTTCAGGCGGAGGGATGAAGACAGCCCTCACCCCTTGATCCCCTCTCCCATGAGTACATGGTAGAGGGGGACCGCAAGGCTGGATGCGCCTCCTCTCCCCTCTCGCCCTAAGGCAGAGACGGGCCGGGGGAGTGCTCACAAGGGTAGGTATTCAACAAGAGGGCAGTTTGAGGGGCAGGCCTCTCAAAAAGTCTTCCCCCTTCTCCCCGCCGTCGGGGTCCCCACAAACGGCTTTGCGTTTGTGGGGTGGCTGAGCGGGGAGAAGGGGCTGGGGCCGAGGGGCAAAGGAGCAAAACGTTAAAACCTACCCCTGTTAGCCGGGGGAGTGAGGGTAAAGATGCGCCTCACGAGGGCCAGGGGTGAGGCCGCATTCTGGAGTGAACCGTGCACGTCATCTTGCTCTACGACATCACCAGCGACCGGATCCGCAACAAGGTCGCGGACGAGTGCCTGAACTTCGGCCTGGACCGCACGCAGTACAGCGCCTTCATCGGGGAGCTGTCGCGCAACCACCAGGAGATGCTCATGCTGAAACTGACCGCACTGTTGGGCGACTCGCCGGGCGCGCTGCTGCTCGTGCCCGTATGTGGCACAGATTGGGAACGCCGTTTTGAGGTACGCAACGACGACGCAACCGATTCGCCCGTCGAAAGCGGCGATCTGCCGCCATCCGCGCCAGAGCCGCCCGCGCCATTGCCTGAAAGGGACCCCGATGGAAACGCTTATCCCTTCTGATGCGCCGCTGGCGGAAGAGGCGACTCTCGACTTCCTGACCGTGACCGACCTGAAGCAGCACGCCCACTGCCCGCGCTTCACCTTCTTCGAGCACCTGTGGCCCGCCGTGCGCCCGCGCACCTACAAGATGGACGCGGGCGACGACGCCCACGAGCGGGAGCGGGAGCGCGCCCGACGGCGGTCCTTGCGTGAATACGGCCTGCCCGACGGCGAGCGACGCTTTGCCGTGCGCGTCGAATCGGCGGCGCTGCGGCTGCGCGGGGAGATCGACGAGCTGGTCATCGCGCCGGGTGGAGTCTATCTGCCGGTGGATTACAAGCTCTCCAAGGCGGTCAGCGAGTCCTTCAGGGTCCAGATCACGGCCTATGCCATGCTGGTCGAGGTCCAGTTCGGCGCGACGGTCACGACGGGATACATCTATCTGATCGCGCGCCGCTCGCTCGTCCCGGTCGACATCACTGCGGAGCGGCGCGGCGCGATCCTGCGCATGCTGGCGGCGATGCGCACGATGATCCGGGCCGAGAGCATGCCGCCGCCGGTCCGGGCGCGGGCCAAGTGCCGCGACTGCGAGTTCCGTCGTTTCTGCAATGACGTATGAGACCGGGCCATTTTGGGGCGCTTTCCGAGGATCGGTCGGATTCCTTCCGATAAAAACGAGTCAGTCGAACATGTCGCGTAAATTTCACAACCGGATTATTACGCCGAATCTCAAGAACTGGTCTGCCCAGAACCCCGGTTTGTACGGATTCCGAGGATCCCCCTGCTTTTTCGACAAGAATCGATCCTCGGGAAAAAGGGAGAAAGTGGTGTATACTGATAAGCGGTCCGCGAAAAACAGGCCCCGCCAAGGCCCCTTCCTGAGGCGCAAGACGGGACATGGGTGTAAAATGACCTGTGAGAGGTCCATCGCGGTCCGGGGGTTGCGCGCAGCCCAACGCCCTTCGGGGCACTGAAACCCTAAAGTTGCTAGTCTTCGACCGACTCGTAACGAGGTTGCGCGCAGCCCAACGCCCTTCGGGGCACTGAAACGGCAGAACACCATCACGGCCAACGTGTGGCAGCCGGTTGCGCGCAGCCCAACGCCCTTCGGGGCACTGAAACCCCAGGATGACAGATAGCTTGATGTCCATCGTCGCCTCGGTTGCGCGCAGCCCAACGCCCTTCGGGGCACTGAAACAGCTAAGTCCGCTTCGGGGTTGTTCGTGTGTCGGAGGTTGCGCGCAGCCCAACGCCCTTCGGGGCACTGAAACGTCTGTCTCCCCTCTGCCCGCGCCAATCGCACCGGGTTGCGCGCAGCCCCACGGCCTTCGGGGCACTGAACCTGCCTGTCGCCAAGCCCAACACCGACGTCGCGCCCTGGTTGCGCGCAGCCCAACGCCCTTCGGGGCACTGAAACACGACCTTCTGGCCATTCAAGATGGGTTGCATTTT
>JADZBY010000695.1 GCA_020851855.1 Anaerolineae bacterium | reverse complement strand
GCGTCCGCGAGTGGGATGCGCCCCACAACCAGCGACTCGGCCAGTCCGGCGATCAGGCCCGCCCCGATCGTTTCGGCCATGATCCAGCGGTGCTCGATGTCCGTCACGGCCACATGCGCCATGCACGCCGCATAGAACAGGTAAAATGGCAGGAATGGCGCGCCAGCGTACACAGCAGTTAGCAGCAAAAACGCCGCCGCCAGCCCGATCTCGACGGCGATATGTCGCGCCGTATGCCGCACCGGACGCCCGGCGCGGCCCACCACCGCCAGCATCCCCGACCAGGCCCAGACCGGCGCGATACGGCCATCCGGCAGGCGCGGGCGAAAAAACGGGCGCTGCGCTTTGACCGTCGTGAATGGGCTGCGGCGGGCCAGATCGTAATGCCGCCGCGCCGGCAGGTAGTCGGCCAGCAGGTTGACGGCGACTCCGGCAAGGAATCCGGCGAGCATAGCGGCCAGCGCGGCGAGTGGGTGCAGGTGCATAGATTGACTGTGATGAACCTGTGCGGCGTGTGTCCGAAAAGACGGTGTACTATCTTAGCACGTCTTTCGTGGATGGCGCGCCGGGAAAAAACCCTCACCCCCGGCCCCTCTCCCTCATGGCGAGGGGTGAAAGAAGCGCGCAGCGTCGGATGTCTCCCCTCTCGCCCCCTGGGAGAGAGAGGGCGGGGGAGTGAGGGACGGTACGAAAGTGCACCTACAAACCCTCACCCCCGGCCCCTCTCCCTCATGGCGAGGGGTGAAAGAAGCGCGCCGCATCGCCTTTCTCCCCTCTCGCCCCCTGGGAGAGAGGGGTCGGGGGAGTAAGGGACGGAATTTCGCGGGAATAGACCCGAGTAGCCGAAACGGAACCACAGTGGCACACCCTTCAACCGACTCCCCAACCGTCCAGACCGCCGATCTGCCGCGCGGACTGCCGCTGGTACTGCTGGTCGCCGCCCTGCTGGCGCTCTTTCACCGGCTGGCGCTGGGCGACGCGCTGTACTGGGGCCTGCCCGCGCTCCAGTTCGGCCCGTGGCGCGCCTTCGCCAGCGCCGAGATCGCCGCCGGACGCCTGCCGCTCTGGAATCCGTACAACGGCGCGGGCGCACCCTTTCTGGCCAATTACCAGAGCGCGGTGCTCTACCCGCCGCACCTGGTCCTGCTCCTGGTCAAAAATCCCGCGCCGCTCGTCGGGCTGCTCGGCGTGGTGCACATCCTGTGGGCCGGGCTGGGCATGGAGTTGTACACCCGCCGCCTGGGACTTCCCGCGCTGGGGCGCGGCATCGCCGTGCTGGCCTTCCCACTGAGCACGACGCTCATCGCCCGGCTGGGCACGCCGCCTATGATCGACGTGGCGGCGTGGCTGCCCTGGCTGCTATTGGCCCTGGACGCGCTGATCGCACGGCCCGGCGTGCTGCGTATGCTCGGCGCGGCGCTGGTCACCGCCATGTTGCTGCTCGCCGGGCATGCCCAGTGGGCGGCGTACGGCCTGGGGCTGGGCGGCGCGTATGCGGCGTGGCGCGTCTGGGCGGCGCGCTGGCCGGTGCGACGCCTTGCGCCGGTACTTGTCGCGGTCGCGCTCGGCGTCGGTCTGGCCGGCGTGCAGCTCGCGCCCACGCTCGAATTGCAGCGCCTGTCGCAGCGAGCGGGCGGCGTGGATGAAGCCTTCGCCCTGAATTTCTCATTTCCCGTGCCCTCACTCGTCACGTTCTTCAACCCGGACTTCTTCGGCAACCCCGGCGACGGCACGTATGCCATCGGCGGCGCGTATTTCGAGACGGCGGCCTACGTGGGCGTGATCACCGCGCTCATCGCGCTGCCCACGCTGAGCGGGCGATTCCGGCGGCGCGCGCGGCAGTCGCGCACGGCGCACGACGGGCTGATCGGTTTCTTCGGTGCTGTGGGCGGCTTGTCGCTGCTGCTCGCCTTTGGCAGTTACACGCCGATCTTCCCCTTTTTGTACCGCCATGTGCCCGGCTTCAACCTGTTTCAGGCCCCGGCGCGCTTCCTGCTGGCGACGGCCTTCGCCCTGGTCATGATCGCCGCGCTGGGCGCGCCAGCGCTGCTGCGCGCACCGCACACGCCCGCCGCGCGACGCGCCCGGCGGCTCGGTCTGGCAGCGGCGCTCGGCCTGGCGCTGACCGGGCTGATGGGCGGGGCGCTGGTCCGCGATCAGGCGCCCTTACTCGGCCAGTTGGCGCAAGGGCTGGCGACGCTCGGCGCGTTGGTCGCCGCCGGACTGTGGCTGCTCGGCCAGCGCCCGCGTCCCGGCCACCCGCGCCAGCGCTTATGGAGTGCGGCGGTGCTCATCCTGCTGGCTCTGGACCTGACCTGGGCCAATGGGCGCAGCAACCCGACGACGGGCGCGGACTTTTTTGCCCCACTGCCTGACGCGCTGCCTGATTCGTCGCCCGCGACGCGCACGTATACCCCGCAGGACGAGTTCGAGCGGCTGGTGTACGACGAGTTCCTGCCCTTCTCCGACTACCGCCTGCCGCCCGACCGGCTGGACACGTTCCGGCGCTCCGGGCTGGCCAACGTGAACTTGCTCGACGGACAATCCAGCTTGAACAACTTCGATCCGCTGCGCCCGGATGGTTTCGAGCGCCTTACCCGGCTGCTGGACTCGTCCCCGCGCCGCGACGTGCTGGCGCTCGCGGCGGCGGTCGGGCTGGAGCGTGATGCGCCGCGCGTCTGGCTGGTGGGTGAGGCTGTCGCCGCGCCGGACCTGGACGCCGCCGTCGAGGCGATGGCCGCGCCCAGTTTTGACCCACGCCGGACGGTTATGCTGGAGACGGCTTCCGCGCCGCCCGTTGCGCCGTTCTCAGGCGGTACGGCGCGTATCGTGGCCGACGAGCCGCAGTGGGTGCAGATCGCGGTCGATTCGCCCGGCGGCGGTTATCTCGTGCTGGCCGACACGTTCTATCCGGGTTGGGAAGCCACACTCGACGGCGCGCCCGTGCCCATCGCCCGCGCTAACCTGAACTTCCGCGCGCTCGCGTTGCCGTCCGGGTCACACCAGGTAGACATGCGTTACCGGCCTGCGAGTTTCACGGCGGGCCTGGCGCTAACCGGCTTTTCCCTGATGGTGACGGGTATATTGACCGCCTTGACGCTCTTCCGACAGCGCAGAAGACGCGAAACGTGATACGCGCGCGTCACAATGCGGTAAGAAGCGCCGCATCCCCCTGCAGCCCTATTGACTCGGATCGGCGTTGGCATACAATAGCAAATACGATCCGTGCGATGGTGCGCGGACGACTCCAGAAGAGGAGCAGCGGCATGGGCAAGGGTAAGGCTGGGACGACCAAAGGCAAGACGGCGGACAAGGGCGGCGAGAAGGATACCGCCAAGAAGGGCGGCAAGAAGAAGTAGCACGCCGCAGTGCAATGCCCAGGTCTTCGAGGCCGGATGTCGTGACCGCGCGATGTCCGGCCTTGTTTTGTTATGAAGATGGTCAAATCCGCCCTGTCCGGATAAACTGCTAGCGCTACGATTGGCTCCGGCTCGGCATCGGGATTCGCCGCTGCGCAAGGGTAGAAGCATGGCTGAACCACGACGCATCATCGTCAAACTCGGCACAAGTGTGCTCACCGGCGGCACGCGGCGGCTGGACCGGCGGCGCATCCTGGAAATCGTCCGGCAGGCGGTCCAGGTGCACGACGAGGGCGCGTGGATTGCGCTCGTGTCGTCCGGCGCGATTGCGGCGGGCCGCGAGGCGCTCAATAATCCCGCCTTTGACCGTTCTGTGCCCGCCCGGCAGATGCTCGCCGCCGTCGGTCAGGGGCGCTTGATCCAGCTCTACAGCGAGATGTTTGGCCTGTTCGATATCCGCGTGGCGCAAGTCCTGCTCACGCGCGGCGACCTGACGCACCGCACCGGCTACCTGAACGCGCGCGATACGCTGCTGACGCTGCTGGCGCACCGCATCGTGCCCATCATCAACGAAAACGACACGGTCGCCACAGAAGAGATCAAGGTCGGCGACAACGACAACCTCTCGGCGCTGGTCGCCAACCTGATCGACGCCGACCTGCTGGTATTGCTCACCGACCAGCTCGGCCTGTACAGCGCCGATCCACGCACCGATCCGACCGCCGAGCTGATTCATCGCGTTGAGGTCATTGACGAGGGCATCTGGGCGCGGGCGGGCGGCACGTCCACCGGCCTGGGCACGGGCGGCATGATCACCAAGTTGCAGGCGGCGCAACTGGCCGGCCACAGCGGCGCGGCGACAGTCATCGCCAGCGGCGACCTGCCCAACGCCATCCCGCGCGTCGTGGCGGGCGAAAGCCTGGGCACGTACTTTGCGCCGCAGACCACCCACCTGGAGAGCCGCAAGCGCTGGCTGCTCTCCGAAAAAGCGCACGGCGCGCTCAAGGTTGACCAGGGCGCGGCGGACCGGCTGGCCAATGGCGGCGCGAGCCTGCTGCCCGTCGGCGTCACGGCGCTCACCGGCAAGTTCGAGCGCGGCGCGGTGGTCCGGGTGCACGCGCCGGACGGCAAGCCCATCGCGGTGGGCATGACCAACTACGGCAGCGCGGAAGTCCGGCAGTTGCTCGGCGTGCGCTCGTCGCGCATTGCCAGCGTGCTGGGCTATACCTTTGGCGACGAGGTCATTCACCGGGATAACCTCGTCGTGCTCTGATACTTACTGTTCAAGACAAGGACTCCGCCCGTGATCCTCTTCTACATGGCGCTCGCCTGGGCGGCTGGCATCTTTTTCGCCTCACGTCTCGCCCTCGATTCTGGCGCGTGGCCGGTTCTGCCCATCCTGGCCGGGCTGGGAATGGCTGTGCTCTTCCGCCGCGATGCGAAGCTCCGATTGATCGGGCTGTGCGCGCTGGCCGCCGGACTGGGCGCGGCGCGTTATGCTGCCGTTCAGCCAATCCTGGACGAGTCGCATCTCGTCGCGTACAACGACGGCAACCCCGCCGTACTGTTCGGCGTGGTGACGGAGCCGCCCGACGTGCGCGACGCCAATACCCGGCTTCGGGTCGAGGTGGAGACGATCCGCCCGGTGGGCGAATCGGCGCGCCCGGCGCACGGCGCGGCGCTCGTGTACGCCGACCGGGTGGGCGATTACCACTACGGCGACCGCGTGCGCGTCTATGGATGGCCGCAGACGCCAGGCGCGTTCGATGCCTTCTCGTGGCGCGACTATCTGGCGCGGAGCGGCGTGTACACCGTCGTGTACCGGGCCGAGGTCGCGGTTCAGGCGCGCGGCGAAGGCAATCCGCTGCTCGGCGCGCTGTACGGCGTGCGCGAGTCGGCGCACAGCCTGATCAATCGTCTGCTGCCGGAGCCTCACGCCGGGCTGCTGGCAGGCGTACTCCTCGGCGAGCGCAGCGGCATCGCGCCCGACACCGACGCCGCCTTTCGCCAGACCGGGGCGGCGCACTTGCTGGTCATCTCCGGCGCGAACATCGCCGTGCTGGCCGGGCTGCTCACTGCGCTGACGGCGCGCCTGATCGGGCGCGTCCCGTCCGCCATGCTCACGTTGGCCGGGATCGTGGCCTATACCGCCCTGGTCGGCGCGGACCCGCCCGTCGTGCGCGCCGCGATCATGGTCACCTTCAGCATTGCCGCGCTACGTTTTGGCCGCCAGTCGGACGGGCTGACAGCGCTCGCCGCCTCGGCGTGGCTGCTCACGCTGGCCGACCCGATGGCGCTCTTTGATGCCGGGCTGATTCTCAGTGTCATGGCCACACTGGGCCTGATCCTGTACTACGGGCCGATGCGCCGCCTCACCGAAGCGCTGGCCGCCCGGCTATTCGCCAAGAACACCGCGCGGCGTTTCGCGGCGTTGGCAGCGGATACGGTGCTCGTCACGCTGGCGGCGCAGCTCACAGTCCTGCCCGTGCTTCTGCTGCTCAACCCGGAGTTCTCGCTCGCGGCGCTGCCGGTGAATGTGCTCGTCGCGCCCGCGCAGGCGTGGATCATGACGCTGGGCCTGCTCGCCGTGGCAGCCGGCGCGGTCATCCTGCCGCTGGGCCAGATCATGGCCTGGATGGCGGCCCTGCCGCTGGCCTACACGCTGGCCATCATCCGCGCGGCGGCGGGACCGGGCCTGCCCATCGATGCAAGTGCAGGCGCGGTGTTGGCCTATTACGCCGTGTTGTTCGGCGCGACGGCCACCCTGTCGCGCCCACCGGAGCGCCGCCGGGAGTTGCTCGCCCGGCTGCACATCCCGACGGCGGCCCCACTGGCCGGTGCGCTCGCGTTACTGGTCCTGATCGGCGCGCTGCTGCGCTCCCGCCCGGACGGAAGGCTGCACGTCTGGTTCCTGGACACGGGCGAAGGCGACGCCGTGCTGATCCAGACGCCCAACGGCGCGCACGTGCTCATCGACGGCGGCGAAAACCCGACCCGGCTGTTGACTGCGCTGGGCGACCGGCTGCCCTTTCACAAGCGGGCGCTCGATTTGCTCGTCATCACGGGCGACAAGCCGGCGAACACCGCCGCGCTCGGCCCGCTCGTGGAACGCTACGCCGTGCAAGCCGCGCTCATTCCGGATGAGTCGCAGGCGGTGGCCGTACAAAATGCGCTGCGCGCCCGGAACACGGCGATTGCGCCGGTGCGCGCCGGGTATTCGGCCCAGACGGATGACGGCGTACGGCTGGACGTGCTCTACGCGCCCGACGACGGCCCGGAGCGCTCCTCGTTGGCGCTGCGGCTGGCGCACGGCGACGCCACGTTCCTGTTCATGGCGGAGATGACGGCGGAGCGTGCGGCGGACGTCGCCAGGGCGCACGGCGATGCGGGTGCGGTGGTCGTGCAACTGCCCTCGAACGGCGCGGCGAGCGCCAACCCGCCGGAGTTCCTGGCCAGACTGCGTCCGCAGGTCGCCGTCGTCTTTGCCGAAGCGGGCAACCGGGCCGCCATGCCCGCCGAATCCGTCGTGCGGGCGCTAGGCGAGACGCCGCTGTTTCGAACCGACTACGACGGCACGGTCGAGATCGCCACCGACGGGCGTCAGCTGTGGATCAGCACGGGGCGGTGAGGCACATCACGTGAAATCTTCCGGGTAGGCGCGCCGCCAGACCCAGAGCAGGACCAATGCGCACAGGATCGGCAGCAGCAGGAAGTACAGGTACTCTTCGAAGGGCGCGTAGAAGAATGTCGGCCCCAGGATGAGGCTCGTATCGTAATACCACACCCGCGACGCCGTGAGGTAATTGATCCACGGCGCGGCCAGCGCGACCAGCGCCGCCACGGAGATGCCCATGCGCAGGATGAATCCGCGCCAGAAGCGGCCCCGCAATAGATAAGCCAGCCCGGTGATGGGCAGCCAGACCAGGACGATGAGCACGACAATGTACGGCATCTTCTCGCCTCGCGGGTGGCACGGGTGGCAGCATTCATAAACATGTCCATTCTACCCGACGCGCGGAACTGCGACAGGATTGAGAGACGTGGACCGGTTTACGATTCGGGCGGTGAGTATAATGAAACGTAGAGGCGTCGCGGCGGCACACTCCAGAAAAGCTGTGACAAATAGTTTATACATCGTGATGCCTACGAGAGCATTTCTATGGTATGTTAACGTGAAGCGCTGGTATGGATCGCCTGGATGGGCCGTACTCCCACTGACCCGCACGGCCCTTACGAAGAGTAACTCGCCTCGCTGGCCCGACGCCTTCTGCCGGACTGCGAGCGCCAGCGCGAGAAAAGGGGTGCTTCGGGCATGACTGCGCGCATTCTGTACATCGAGGACCGCAACGATAACCGTCTGCTCGTAAAACGGGTGCTGATGGCCGAAGGGATGGAAGTCATCGAGGCCGGCGACGCGCACGAGGGCATCAACCTCGCCGTGGAACACAAGCCGGACCTGATCCTGATGGACATCAGCATGCCCGGCATGGACGGTTACGCCGCCACCAACGAGATTCGCCGCCTGCCAGAGCTTGACGCCGTCCCGATTGTGGCGCTCACCGCCAACGTGATGAAGGGCGACCGGGAGAAGTCCCTCGAAGCCGGATGCGACGGCTACATCCCCAAGCCCATCGACATCGACCGTTTTCCCGGCGAAATCCTGGGTTTTATCCAGAAGGGGCGTCCCAATGAGCACAGCTAGCCCGCTGCTCGAAGACGTGCTCTCGCTCTCGCTCCAATTGAACCGTCAGGCGTTCGCCAACCCGCCCGTGGAAGGCTGGGTGACGTCGTTTCTGACCATGCTGTGCGAGCGCTTTGCGGGGCATGGCGTGCGCGGCGTGCAGTGCATCCAGGTCATCGGCAATGTCAGCCTGCAGGTCGGCGCGGCGGGCGCGGTCCCCGCCGAAGCCTCGGCTCAGAACATCGTGGACGAGTCCTCGCCGCTCATCCCGGTCATCCGCGAGCGGCAGATGGGCACGATGCCCAACGCGCGCATTTACCCGGTCGCGGTGGGCAACGATGGCATCGGCGCGATGCTGGCCTACATTGACGAGTCGAAGGCCAACGTTGCGCTGCTCGACCAGGCGTTGGCCGTACTGGCCATGCAGCTTGGCCCGGCCATGCTCCAGCACTTGAAAGCGCCCAGCCCACGCACCGGGCGGTTGATCCGGCAAATCGACATGATGCGCTCGCTGTACGAGGTCACGCGGGATTTTAGCTCGGCGCTGGATAGCCCGGAGATGCTCAAGCGCGCCGCCCGCAGCCTCGTGGAAACGCTGCGCATCGACCACGTCGGCATCGTCGTCTTCGATTACAAAGAACGCATCGGCACGGTCATCTCCGAATACCCGGATAACGGCATCCTGGGCACACGCATCTCGATGGTCAGCCCGCTCCAGGAGCGCCTGATGGAGCAGCGGCAGCCCGTCGTCGTGAACAACGTCGAGAAGGCGGTCGACCTGGGGCCGGAGCGGCAACTGTGGCAGACAATCGGGATCAAGTCCATCGCCATCCTGCCCATGATTGTGCAGGGCGGTTTGATCGGCAGCGTCGGCTTGGATGCCTTTTACGACGTGCACGACTTCACCTCGGAAGAACTGGAAGCCGCGTCCGCCGTCACAGCGCAACTGGCCATCAGCGCGCACAACGCCCAGCTTTACGACGAGCTTCGCAGCCGCGCCAACCAGTTGGAGCGCATCACCGAACTCAGCCGCCGCGTGACGAGCACCTTTGACCGGGGCCGCATCTTCCAGATCGCCAAAGAAGAGACGCAGAAGATCATCGATTCCGACCTGATCGTCGTCGCGCTGCGCAACACAGAGAGCGCCACGCTGAACATGTACCTGCTCGTCGAAGGCATGCCCGTCGTGGCCGACTTCCCGACCGAGCGGGCGGCGTTGCGCTTCGTCTTCAACACGGCAGAGCCGCTCGTCCTGGACGATATCAGCGGCTCCGAAGACCCGGACTACCGCCTGCTGGCCTCGTCGCAGATGCGCGCCGCCGCCATCGTGCCGCTCATCGCCGGTGGCCGGACCATCGGCGCGTACTGCGTCTTGCACCGCGAAGCCGGGCATTACGTGTCCATCGACCTCGCCGTGTTGGAGCAGATCGGCAACCAGTTGGCCATCGCGCTGGAAAACGCCCGTCTGTACACGGAAACGTCGCAGCGCGCCGAGACAGAGCGCCTGATGAACCGGCTGAGCGGCAACCTGCAGAGCCGTGGCGACCTGCAAAGCATCCGTCTGGGCACGGTGCAAGAGATTGCCGAGGCGCTGGGCGCGCGGCGGGCGCGGATTCGCCTCGAGCTGCCGAACAAACCGGCGGATATGGCCCTGCGCGCGGAAGCGGCAACACGCGCCGCCGGCAAACCCGGCGACGCTCGCCAGGAGTGAGCGACCATGCGCGATCTGATCACGCACATCTTCCGGCTCTCGAAATACACCGGCCCGCTGGAGCGCCGCCGCGCAGCGAGCGCCTACGTGGTCAGCGCGCTGCTGCTCGCCGCGCTGGCCATCGGCGCGATCAGCACGCTGCTGCGCGCGCTGGGCGGCCAGCTGGCGGTCGCAGAGCTGCCCGGCCTGTTGTTGGTCGGCGCGCTGCTGCTGGGCGTGGCGCTGGCCGCCATGGTCTTCACCCGCCGCCGCCAGCAGACCGTCGGCGCGCTGATCCTGGTCGGCGCGTGGTTCGTGATGATCGCCGGGCTGCTCTTGATGAACCACATCGCGCTGCAGGTCGCCTTTGCCGCGCTGCTGGTCGGCATTTCGCTCGCCACGCTGCTCATCGGGCACTGGACTATTCTCTACGCGGGCGTCTTCACGGCGCTCGTGCTTTTTGCGCGCATCTGGTTTGACCCGGCGCTGACGCCCGCCGAAGGGCGCGACCTGCTCGCCCTCAACCTGGCGCTCCTGATGGTGCTGTGCGGCGTGAATTATGCCCTGGCGCAGAGCCTGCACAGCGCCGCCCGCCAGATCACCGCCGCGAAAGAGCAGCGCAACATGCGGCTGGCCGGGGCGAGTGCGGCGCTGGCGCGGCGGCTGCTCATCGCGCGCATGGACCTCAACACGCTGCTCGAAGAGACGGTCCGGCTGGTGCGCGACACGTTCGACGACGCCAACGAGGTGCAGCTTTTCCTGGTCGATATGGACCGCAAGAGCGCCACGCTCGTGGCCAGCACCAACCAGAGCGGCGGGCCGGCCATCGGGCAACAGGTCGGCGTGGGCAGCCTGAACGTGATTGGCCGCGTGACGGTCAGCGGGCAACAGGTCATCGTGCGCGACACGCCCGAAGAGCAGTCCTTCCGGCGTTCGGCGTTCCTGGAAGGCACACGCGCCGAGCTGGTGCTCCCGCTGCGCGTCGGCAACGAGACGATTGGCGCGCTGGACCTGCAGAGCAAGAACATCGAGGCCTTTCAGCCCGAAGACATTGAAACGTGCGAGACGCTGGCCAACCAGATCGCCGTCGCCATCGACAACGCGCGGCTGTTTGCGGATGCGCAGGCCCGGCTGGCCGAAAACCAGCGCCTGTACGAGCAAGCCAGCGCCAGCCTGCGCGAGATCGAGCGGCTGAACCAACAACTGACCGGCGGCGCGTGGGCCGAATACCTGCGCGGACTGCCGCAGACGCCCGCCTACACCGTCGATCCCTCAACGGGGCGTGTGGAAGACGCCGCCGAGCGCACGGCGACCATGAGCGAGGCCATCCGGCGCGCGCAGGTCATCACCCGCAGCAACCCGACCAACAAGGTAGTGAGCTTCCCGATCAGCGTGCGTGGGCAGGTCATCGGCGCGATGGAGTTTGAGCTGTCGCCCGACCAGTATCTCGGCCCGGATCACCTCGTCATCCTGCGGCAGGTGGTCGAGCGGCTCGGACTGGCTGCCGAAAACATCCGCCTGCTGGACGAGGCGCAGCGCATCGCCCAGCGTGAAGCGATGGTGAACGAGATCACGGCGCGTATGCAGGCGGCGACCAATGTCGAGTCGGTCATCGCCGCCGCCACGCAGAGTCTTGCCGATGCCTTTGAGGCCCCGCGAGTCGCCATCCGGCTAGGCGTGCCTGCCGCGGGCAAAAATGGGGACAAGGCCGCCGGAGGTTAATGCGACATGCAATCCCTGCTGTTCGACTTCTACAGCGCCTTATTCCTGCCCCGCCACCGATACGCGGACGATCACAGCGCGGTGCGGGCGCGCGCCACGCTTCTGCTCGCCATCTTCACAGCGGCGGGCTGTTTTGCCCTGCTCGTCGCCCTGGCTTCCACCGACCAACGCACCACCTTCGTGAACAGCCTGCTGGCCGGCGCACTGGCGGGAATGCTCATCCTGCTGGCCATCGTAGGGCTGGTCCATTCCGGCCAGTTGCGCCCGGCGATGAGCGTCATGTTTGCCTTCTTGCTGGCCTTCGCCGTGTCGGTCCTGTTTGTATCCGGGCCGAGCGCTTCGGCGGTGCTGCTCCTGACGCTGCCCCTGATCTACGCCAGCCTGGTATGGGATTGGCGGCGCGCACTGGCCGTTATGGTCACGGTGGTGACCATCCTGATCGTGTACGCCATCCTGCAGTGGCAGGGGGTGCTCGGCCCGCTCGGCCCGACGCCGCTCGCCCAGGGGCCGCTGCTCGGCTCGACGCTGCTCTCCGCCATGCTGCTGATCATCGTCGGCGTGCTGGCGGCGGTCTACTCCAACGAGTTTCAGCGCGTGCTGTTCTCCAGCGCCCGCGTCATGACCCAGCTGCGCGCCACGGCGGAGATCGCGGAGATCGCCGCCACGGCAAACAGCCCGAATGCTCTGCTTCAGCGCGCGGTGGACTATATCCGCGACCGCTTCGGCTTCTACTATGTGCAAATCTTCCTGGTCGATAACGACAAACGTTACGCCAGCCTGGTAGCGGGCACAGGCGAGATCGGCGAAATGCTCATGGAGCGTGGTCACCGGCTGGCGGTCGGGCCGCAGAGCGCCATCGGCAGGGCGCTGCTGACCGGCGAGCCGAACGCGATCACCACGGGCGAGCTGGGCATGGATGTCTTCGCCGGTCACCGCGTGAACGAGCTGTTGCGCGATACGCGCTCCGAACTGGTCCTGCCGCTGGTCATCGGCGACCAGGTCATCGGCGCGCTGGACGTACAGAGCACGCGCATGGGCACTTTCACCGCCGATGTGGTTGAAAATCTGCGCATCCTGGCCATTCAGGTTGGCGTGGCGATCAACCAGACCCGCCAGTTGGAAGATTTGAAGGTCGAATTGAGCGATACGCGCCGGATGTTCCTCGAAACGGAGATCAACCTGCGCGAGACGCAACGCCTGAACCAGCGCCTGACCGGCAAAGCCTGGGAAGATTACCTGAAGGCGCGCAGCGACCAGACCATCGGCTACACGCTCTCCGATAACCGGCTTCAGCGCGACTCGTCGTGGACGGCGGGCCTGGACGAAGCCGCCGGAAAGCGCCGCCCGGTCATTCGCAGCAGCGAGGGCGAGCGGCTGGTCCTGTCCGTGCCCATCGAGCTGCGCGGGCGGTCCATCGGCGCTATCGAAGTCGAGATGGGCGGCGCGGTCCGGCAGGCGGAGACGCTCGACGTGTTGCAGTCGGTGGCGCAGCGGCTGGCGTTGAGCATCGACAACGCGCGCCTCTTCGAACAGGCGCAGGAGTTGGCCCAACGCGAGCTTGAAGTGAACACCATTTCGGGCAATCTGCAGGGCATCAACGACATCGACTCGCTGGCGCGGGCGACCATTCACGAGTTGAGCCGGGCGCTGGGCGCTGCACAGGCCTCGATCCGCCTCGGCACGGCTCCCAGCGGCGACAACGGGGCCGCGCCGCCCGATCCGGCGGACAGCGCAAACGGGCGGAATTAGGGACACAGGCGTAAGGACAAGGCGCAGGGGATCAGACCATGTTCAGAAGGCTCCGGTGGCCATTCCAGGTCCGTCACAAGTATGCGAACCCCCTGGAGCAGCGCCAGGCGCGCGGCCTGACCGCGATGGCGCTCGTGCTGTTCCTTTTGCTCCTGGTGGGCTTGTTCCAGACGCCGCTTCTGCCGAGCGCGCCGAACATCCTGTTTCTGGCGAATATTCCCGTCCTCATCACCTCATCCTTTTTCGTCGCGTTGCAGCTTGTCGTCGCCGCAAGCGTGCTCGTCGTCGCGATCATGACCAGCCGGGGCAACCTGCACTCTGCCCGCGTGCTGTACGTCATGATGCTCTTCGCCCTGGGCTTTGGGCTGTATATCTTTCGCGGCCTGGATAGCCTGTTCGCGCTCGGCCTGGCCGTCCCGGTTGTGTCGGCGGCGGTGCTGCTCACGCGGCGCGGCCTGCTGGTCACGGTCATGCTCACGCTGCTCGCCGTCATCGTCGTGTTCCTGTTCAGCGCGCTGGGCCTGCTCGCGTTCCAGCGCATCCAGCCGCTGGCGCTCGCCACACAGATTTCCTTTGCCACGCTGTCGCTGTCGCTCATCGGCATCACGCTGATCCTGTTCCTGAGCGAGCAACGCGCGCTGGCCCAGCGCAATGAGGCGCTCGCCGCCGAGGTGAGCACCATGGCCGCCACCAGCCATGCTATCGGCGAGGCGCAGTCTGTCGAGGACCTGCTGGCGCGCACCGTCGAGATGATCCGGATGCAGCTGGGTTACTACCACGTCCAGGCGTTTCTCGTCCAGGAAAAGACCGGCGTCATCAGCCTTGCCACGGGCAATACCGAAGCGCGCGGCGGCGGCGAGTTGCCCCGAAGGCGCATCGCCCCGGACGGCGCAACGGCGGTCAACGAGGCCGTGCGCACCGGCCAGATGCAGCACGTCACGCTCACATCGCCAGAGGAGCACCGCTCGGAGTTCCTGCCGGCCACGCGCTCCGAATTGCTCGTGCCGCTCCGGCGTGGGCCGCAGGTCATCGGCGTGCTGGACGTGCAGAGCGTCCAGGAGAACGTGTTTGGCGACGAGGACATCCAGACCTTGACGGCGATCGTGACGCAGGCGGCGATGGCCATCGACAACCTGCGCCTGACCGAAGCGCAGCAGGAACTCAACCGCGAGCGCCACACCCTTCTGGAACAGGTGCGCTCCACCAGCTACGAGATCGAGCGCCTGAACCAGGAGATTCGGGGCCGGTCCTGGGTGCATTACCTGGAAAGCCGCCCCGACAAGCTCATCGGCTTCGACTGGGTGAGCGGCACGATTGTGCCGACGGCCACGCCTGTGCCAGGGCTGGTCGGCGCGGCCAACCCGCGCATCGAGACGCGCGACGGCACGCAGGTGCTCGTCGTGCCCATCCACTCGCGCGGGCAGGTGTTGGGCGTCATGGAATTTCAAGCGCCGCGCGACCGGGTCTGGGACCAGCGCAGCCTGGAACTGGCGCGCGCCATCGCCCAGCGCCTCGCCCTGTCGCTCGATAACCTGCGGCTCTTCGAACAAGCCCAGATGACGGTCGCGCGGGAACAGGTGGCCAACCAGATCGCGACCATGCTTCAGGCGCGCAGCGACATGGACTCGCTCATCGAGGTGGCCACCGATGCGTTCCAGCAGGCGCTGGGCGCTACCCGAACCAGCATCCGCCTGGGCATGCCCGCCCCGACGGATGCGGCATCGCCAAACCGGAACGGAGGGGCTGATTCATGAACATCGCCGCGCGTTTTGCTTCGCTTTCGGTTCGGGTCAAGCTCGTCCTCGGCCTGGGCGTCGCGGCGCTGGTCCTGATGATCGTCGCTGCCTTCGCCATCTCGCGTTACCTGGAATCGGCGGAGCCGGTGGCCGGGCAGTTGATGCGCACGGTAACGGCAGAGCGGGCGAACGCGCTCAGCGCAGGCGTGAACGCGCTCGTCACCGCCGTGCAGGGCTTCGCCCAGAATGAGACGCTCCAACAGCACTTCACCACGTTGAATACGGGCACTACGGAAGGCGTCGCGTATGTGGCGGTCCGGCTCGCAGCGCGCGATTTCGTCAACGCGAACGCGAACATCCGGGAAGTCACGTACCTGACCATCTACGGCGCGCCGCTGGTCACGGTTCAACAGGGCGTCAGCGAGTCGCCGCTTCACCCGGTCGACCACGAGGCGCTGATACGCGAACCTATCACGTCCGGGCTTCACATCGGGCCGCTGATCACCGAGCCGGAGCCGCGCCTGGATGTGCTCGTGCCGCTCGACTATGCGGGCGCGCGGGTGGGCTTCCTGTATTTCGACGTGGACCCATCACGCGGCCCGGTATCGACTGTGCCCGGCGTGTACGACGCACTCCGGCCAATCAACACCCAGGCAGGCCAGATTTTCTTCTACCTCGTCGACCAGAACAGCAGGGTGCAATCGCCGTTTTCCGAGCCGGTGGTCACCACCGAAGAGACGCGGGCGGCAGCCCGTGCGCTTGGATCGCGCGCCGGCGCGTCGCCCACCGAATTGCTCAGCCCGATCATCAACCGGCGCGTGCTCACCTACGTTTCGGTGGTCGGCAACCTGGGCCGCCGCATCGTCGCCGAGACGCGGGCCGTGCAGATCGCGTCTGCGCCCATCGAAGCCAGCCCGTTCCTCATTCAGATGGGCCTGTACCTGGTCGGCGCGGGCATTGTCCTGGTCGGCGTCTGGTATTTCTATGAGATGACCGTCATCGTGCCCATACGCCGCCTGACGCAGATCGCCGCACGAGCTGCCCAGGGCCAGGACATCGCAGAAATGGAGACCCCGGCGCAGAACGACGAGATCGGCGTGCTCGCCCAGTCGTTCAACAGCATCACGGAACTGGCCCGGCAGGACATCCGCGCGTTGGAAGCCCGTATCGCCCAGCGCACGCGCGACATCGAGGCCACCCGCGACATCGCGCAGTTCATCTCCAGCATCCGCGACCTGGACGCCCTGCTGAGCGAGGTCATCGAGCTGATTCGCACGCGCTTCCCGGATGTCTATCATGCCCAGGTCTTCCTGCTCGACCCGACGCGGCAATATGCGGTGCTGCGCGTGTCCACCGGCGACGCCGGCAAGGCGCTGCTGGCGCGTGGCCACCGGCTCCCGGTGGGCAGCCAGAGCGTGATCGGGCGCGCCACGGCGGATGGTGAGGCCGTGGTCGCGCTCGACACGTCCACGAGCAACGTGCACCGCGCCAACGAACTTCTGCCCGATACGCGCGCCGAATTGGCGCTGCCTCTCCGCACCCGGGATGGCATCATCGGCGCGCTGGACCTGCAGAGCAGGCGGCCCGAGTCGTTCTCCGACTCGGACGTGCGCCTGTTCCAGAGCGTTGCGGACGAGCTGGCGATTGCCATCACCAACGCGCGGCTTTTTGAAGAGTCCCAGGCGCGCCTGTCCGAGATCGAAGACCTGAACCGCCGCCTGCTCGGCGAGGCGTGGCAGGGCTACGCGGCCTCTCGCCGCATCCGGCAGGGCGTGAAGACTGGGCCGGAGACGTGGTCCGAACTCCAGCGGCAGGCGGTCGAGCGCCGCGATCTGGTCGAGCGGATCGAGAACGATCTGGTGGTCTTCGCCGTCCCGGTCATTTTGCGCGACCAGATTTTTGGCGCGGTCGAATGGATGGTGGGCCGCCAGAATTACAACGAGAACATCCGACTGCTCGCCCGCGAACTGGCCGACCGGTTGGCGGTCTCGGCGGACAACGCGCGCCTGCTGGAGCACACGCAGCGTTTGGCCTACCGCGAGCGCCTGGTGAGCGATATCGCCGGCAAGCTCGTGCAGCAGTTGGACGTGTCGCAGGTGCTGCAAACGGCGGTCCGCGAGCTGGGTCTGGCCTTGCAGGCCCCGCAGACGACGATCCGGCTGACCCTGGCGCAAGAAAGCGCGGAGATCGTCACCGAAGCGCTTCCGCAGGGCGGCGAGGATAGCCCTGAAGCGCCGGACACGGTTGGGATGAAGCTAGAGGGGACGCGATGAGCACGATGCACGCGCAAAAAGTCCACGCCCGATCTGGCCGGTTCAGCCCTCGGGCGCTGTGGCGCAGGCTCCCGGTCAACGTCAAGCTGCTCACGCCGGTGGTGGTCACTTTCATCATCCTGGTGGCCATCTTCGCCTTCCTGCTGCCGCCGCTGTTCGAAGGTTTTGTCACCGAGGCGACGCAGGTCGGCTTCAGCACCCATATCGACAGCGTCAACGCGCGCGTGGTGGAGTTTTTCGAAGACACCAGCCGCATCATGCGCAAGCTGGCGGCCAGCGAAGAGACGCAACGCTACGGCAACGCCCTGGACCAGGGAAACACCGCCGCTGCGGGCGCATATCTCGTGCCCTTGCGCCTGCTGTTCACCTCGAACCTGGCCGGCAAGGACCTCACCTTCACGAACTTGCGCTTTCTGAACCCGGCGGGCGAACAGACCAGCGTGATCGAGGCCCAGGATGCCCAGGGCACGACCGTTCGCGCCGTGCCCCGCACGGAACTCATCTCCGAATCCGGGCGGCCCTATTTCCGGGCGCTGACAGACCTCGCTCCCGATCAGGTGTATTACTCGTCGCTCACCATGCGGCGCGCCGCGTGGGCGGATAACACGGGCAGCAACGCCAATGTCCTGTCCATGGAGATCGGCGTGCCGGTTTACAACGGCGATGTCCTTCTCGGTTATGTGCTCGGCTCCCTCAGCCCGGTAGACTACCTGGGCGAAAACCTGAAACCGGGCACGTATGCCGCCTTCAACTTCCAGACCGTGCTGGTCGATACGAACGGCACGCCCTTCGTCGTTGCAGACCGCCTTGCCGAGCCGCAAGTTCAGGTGCTCGGCCAGCGCGGCTTTGAGCACCCGGCGCTGCCCGAAGAGGTGCTCTCCGGCGGTGAGCAAACGCTCTTGACGGTCGGCCCACGCACGTACAGCACGCTGCTCTACGATACGCTGTCCCGCGACGGCCTGATCAACACCGGCTGGCGCATGGTGGTCAGCAAATCGGTGGACGAACAGCCCATCTCGAACATCGGCGACGTCGTCAATCTGGCGACGACGCGCTCGCTGCTCGTGCTGGTCGGCGCGCTGATCTTCATCAGTTTCGGCGCGCAAACCATCGTGCGCCCGCTCAGCCGCCTGACGGCCAGCGCCCGCCAGATCGCCCAGGGCGACCTGAGCACGCGCATCCGAATCCGGGCGGGCGGCGAGATTGGCGAGCTTGCCGAGGCCATGAACAGCATGACGGCGCGCCTGGAAGACCTGGTCGGCACGCTGGAGACGCGCGTCGCCGAGCGTACCCGTAACATCCAGCTTGCGGCGGACATCAGCCGTCAGGCCGCGCAACTGCGCAACATTGACGAGCTGCTGCAATTCTCGGTTGACACCATTCGCGAGCGGTTCAAGCTCTATCACGTGCAGATCTTCTTCGTCGACGAGGCGGGCAAATACGCCGTGTTGGTGGTCAGCACCGGCGAGGCAGGCCGCGAGATGCTCGCCCGCAAGCACCGTCTGGCCGTCGGCTCGCCGTCTATCGTCGGTCAGGTGGCGGACAAGCGCCGCACGTTCGTCACGCTCGATACGCAACAGTCCGAGATTCCGCACCGCTTCAACCCGATCCTGCCCCTCACGCGGTCGGAGATGGCGCTGCCGCTCCAGGTCGGCAACAACCTGATCGGCGCGCTGGATGTCCAGAGCGTGGAGCCGGACGCATTCAGCGAAGACGACGTGCAGATCTTCCAAATCCTGGCGGACCAGCTTGCCATCTCCATTGACAGTGCGCGCCTGCTACGCGACCAGCAACAGCGCGTCGATCAGATCGACAACCTGAACCGGATGCTCACCCGCGCGACGTGGGAAGAGTTCCTCGACGAGCGCTCCGCCGTGGCGATGGCTTATCAGTACGACCTTCAGCAGATCGCGCCGGGCGCGGGCGGCGACGGACGCACGGCAACGCAGGGCGGCGGCATCGAAGCGCCGATCCGCGTCCGTGGCGAGACGGTGGGCAGCCTGAGCGTCGTGGGCAGCCCGGAATCGCCGCTGTCCGGCGAAGAACGAGCTATCGTGCAGGCGGTGGCCGAGCGCGTCGCGCTGGCGGTCGAAAACGTCCGCCTCGTCGAGCAGACGCAAAGCGCGCTCAGCCGCGTTGAGCAGTTGTACGACACCAGCCGCGCCTTGGGCGCGAGCGCGACGGTTGAGGAAGTCTACCAACTCACCGCAGAGCGGCTGGCCCGCTATCCGGTGGTCGACTATATCGTCGCGCTGATCGCCGGACCCGACCCGACGCCGAGCGCGCCGTACTTCGACCTGCAACACCTGTGGAGCCGGGATACGGACCAGCGCTTCCAGGTGGCCGGCAGCTCGCGCACTGCACGTGAGCAGTGGCCGCCCATGTGGGCGGCTGGCGAGTCCCGCGACCCCTACATTGCCGAGATGCCCGCCGATGTGGTGGGCTTCCACGAACTGCGCACCGGTCTGGGCACTTTGCATGTCCGCAGTGCAATGACCATCCCGCTGACCACACGAAGCCGCTGGTTCGGCGTCCTGCTGCTCTTGAGCCGCCAGCCGCGCAGCTTCAACCTGACCTTCGCGCAGTTCGTGTCCGCGCTGGCCGACCAGGTCGCCATCGCGCTGGAGAATCGTTACTTGTTCCAGCAGGCCCAGGCGGAAGCCAACCGCAACCGCGCGCTGGCCGAAGCGGCCCAGGCGGCCAGCCAGATCGGCGGCGACGTGGAAACGGGCGTGCGCAGCCTGGTGGAGACGGTGGCTGCCGCCGCCGAATTTGATCGCTGGTGGTTCGGCCAGGTGCGGCTCAGCGGGCGGCGCGTCCGCCTGGAGCGCACCGCCGCCGATGCGCCCGCCGACTCGCCGCTGGCCGCGCTCGACATCATCGACCTGGACAACAGCGCCATGTCGCTGGCCCAGGCGGCGCGTTTGGGCACGGTGGCGCTCATCAATAACCCGTCGGCAGATGAGCCGGGCCGCGACCTTCCGCCCGACATGCAGCGCGGCCTGGGCAAACATGTCGCCATCCCGGTCCGCACCGGCAACAACACGGTGGGCGCGCTGCTCGTCGGCAGGCCCGTTGACGGCCACGATCTGACCGATAGCGACATCCAGCTTGTGCTGACAGTCGCCAGCCAGATCTCTATCGCGCTGGAGAACCGGCGCTTGTTCCAGGTCGCGGAGACGGAGCGTGAGACGCTGCAAACCGTGCTGAACTCGCTGCCGACGGGCGTCGTCGTGGCCGACGCCGCGACCGGGAACGTCACGCTGAGCAACGAGCAGGCGCGCGATCTGCTCGGCCTGGATAACCCGGACGCCGCCCAACTGGTGCACACCGGCACGGATACGCCGCTGGAAGCCGACGAACTGCCGGTGTTCCGCGTCCTGCGCACGCAAGAGCCAATCTTCGCGCAGGACGTCAGCGCCGTTCAGCCCGATGGGACGCGCGTCGACATGCTGATCAACGCGGTTCCCGTCTTCCGCGACGGCCAGTTGATCAGCGCCGTGGCCGTGTTCCAGGACGTGACTCAACTCCGCCAGCTGGAGTCCGTGCTTCAGGAGAGCCTGCGCGAAACCACGATCCTGTACGAGATCACGCGGTCCATCGCCGCCGAGCACGAGTTGATCGGCATCCTGTCCGCAATGGCCTTGCAGCTTTACCAGCTCTACGAGCCGGATCACCTGTTCGCCGTCTTCAGCGATGCCAATGGCCGCCCGGTGCAGTCCTATGCGCTGCACGTCGGGGACATGGGCATCACGCCGGTGGCTATGGACGAAGCCACGCCCGTGCCGCCCGTGCTGCTCAACCCGCAGGAGCCGGTTATCGAGCCGGATGTGCGCAAAAACCCGGACCTGGCCCATGATCCACGGCTGGAATCGCTGCGTATCGCCTCGGTGAGTGTGCTGCCGCTGAGCGCGCGCAGCCACGCCGTCGGTTGGCTGGTCATGGGCTTCACCACGCGCCGCGCGCTCGGCGCGGACGAGCAGCGGATGCTCGCCGCCATCGCGGACCAGACCGCCATCGCAGCGGAAGGCGTGCGCCTTGCCGAAGAAACGGCCCAGGCGCTTGAGACGACGACGCGCCTTTACGACGCCAACCTCACCATCAGCCGCGGCGACAGCATCGAAGGCGTGCTCGGCGCAGTCCGGGACCAGCTGAAGCTCTTCAACCCATCACAAATCGACATCTTCATGTTTGATACGCAAGGCGCAGCGCGGGTCGCCGAGCGCGTCGTCGCCTGGGATGCCCATGACCCGGACGGCGACGGCGACGTGCAGCTGTCCGAGGGCGATACCTTCGACAACTGGGCATTCCTGGAGTCGGACGCGCTCTACATCGAGAACGTGAGCGCCATCGACCGCCACCTTACCGCCGTGCTGCGCACGCTGCCGAACTGGGGCCAGTTCAAGGCCCATGCGTCCGTTCCGCTGGCCGTGAAGGGCCGTATGATCGGGCGCATGGCCATCAGCTTCGTCCGGCCACACCTCTTTGACATCGCCGAGCAGCAAATCCTGACCACGCTGGCCGACCAGGCGTCCATCGCCATCGACAACTTCATGCTGGTGCAGCAAACGCAGGAAACGCTCGACGAGACGGCGGTGCTGTATCAGACCAGCCGCGCCATCTCGAACGCGGCAGACATGACCGAGCAACTGGCGGCCATCATCGACTACGCCGTGCAGCCCATCGTCACCGGCGCGCTGCTCATCCGCCTGCTGTCCGACGCCTGGACCGGCCCGGATGCATCCATCGAGATCGTGGCAAATTGGCATCGCATGGACGAAGACGGCGGCATGGACCTGACCGGCATCCGCTTCACGCCGGACCAGTTCCCGGCGTGGCGCGAGATTTCATCCAGCGATGTGGTGTGGATCGACGACATGTCGCTCATCACACAGCCTTCCGCGACGGACGAGACGATCTACCGGCTCATGGGCTTCCGCTCCGTGCTCGTCTTCCCGCTCACCTCGGCTGGCCGCCCGGTCGGCGCGCTGCTCTTCGGCTCCAGCCAGCCGTGGCCGTACAGCGAGCGTGAGGTGCGCGTCTACACCTCGCTGGCCGACCTGGTCGCCATCTCGATGGAGCGCCAGCGCCTGCTCGAACAGACAGACCGCCGCGCCCGCCAGCTTCAGTTGAGCGCCCAGATCGCCCAGTCCGCGACCTCGATCCTGAACCTGGACGAGCTGTTCGACCGGACGGTGAACCTGATCCGCGACAACTTCAACTACGACCACGTGCAGGTCTTCCGAATCAGCCCCGACGGTCGCGATGCGCGCGTCGTGGCGGCCACCGGCGAGGCCGGTAAGCAGCTCATCGCCGTCGGCCACCATCTGCGCGTTGGCTCGCGCTCGGTCATCGGTCAGGTGACGGGCAACGGCAAGCCGCAGATTGTGTCCGACACCGCCGCGCCCGGCTCGGTGCACCGGCCCAACCCGTACCTGCCCCGCACGCGCGCCGAGATGGCCTTGCCGCTCATCGCGCGGAACCGCATCCTGGGCGCGCTCGATGTGCAAAGCAACGAGCCGGGAGCGTTCACCGATGACGACGTGGCCGTGCTCTCCACGCTGGCTGACCAGATCGCCATCGCCATCGACAACGCCGGCCTGTTCGAAACCTCGTCGCAGCGCGCGGAAGAGATGCGCTTCCTGTTCGACGTAACGCGCGCCGCCACTGGCATCGTGGACGACGCCGAGCCGGCAGTGCGCCGCGTCGCCACGCTAATCCTGGACAACCTCGGCGCTTCGTCGTCGGCGCTGCTCTTGTTGGACGAGACGCAGTCGAAGCTGATCCCGTACTGGGTCAGCGTGCCCGAACTCCAGCTCACGCCGCCCGATCACTACGATTTCAGCGGCCCGTACCTCAAGTCTTTCGCCTCGTCGCACGAGCCGCTCATCGTGAACGACGTGCCCGCCGCCATGCTGCTGGCGCAAACCACGTCGCGGCTGGGCCAGGGCCGCCTGATCCAGCACCTGCAGGGCATCCTGCCCGACGCCGGGTCGGCGCTGCTCATCCCGCTGGCGTCCGGCGACAACTTCCTGGGCATCTTGTGTGTGGCCAAACTGACCATGAACGGGTTCAACGACGACTCGATCCGGCTGGTGCAAACGCTCAGCTCGTCGCTGGCCGCGGTGCTCCAGAACGCCCGGCTGCTGCGCGAGGTCCAGACGGCGAACACGCGCCTCATGGAGCTTGACCGGCTCAAGAACCAGTTCCTGGCCAATATGTCGCACGAGCTGCGCACGCCGCTCAACTCGATCATCGGCTTTTCGCGCGTGATCCTGAAGGGCATCGACGGCCCGCTGACCGAGATGCAGGAGCAAGACCTGACCACCATCTACGACAGCGGTAAGCACCTGCTCGGCCTCGTGAACGACATCCTCGACCAGGCCAAGATCGAGGCCGACAAGATGGAGTTCACCTCGGCCTACTTCTCGATGGTCGACCTGATCAAGGGCGTCATGTCTACCGCCGTCGGCCTGGTCAAGGACAAGCCCATCAAGCTGCACCAGGAGATCGAAGACGATCTGCCGCCGGTGTGGGGCGACGAGTTCCGCACGCGGCAGGCGCTGCTCAACCTGGTGTCCAATGCGGCGAAATTCACGCAGCAGGGCAGCATCACCGCCTCGGCCTTCCGCATCGAGCGCGACGGGCGGCAGTACATCCAGGTGTCGATCACCGATACGGGCATCGGCGTGCCCGAAGACAAGCTGGAGAGCATCTTCGAGCCGTTCCAGCAGGCGGAAAACAGCCCGGCGCGCCAGTACGAAGGCACCGGTCTGGGCCTGCCCATCGCCCGCAAGCTCATTCGCAAGCAGGGCGGCGACATCTGGGTGGTCAGCGAGGTGAGCGTCGGCTCGACCTTCAGCCTGACCATGCCCTGCGAGCCGCTGCCAGAGGCCGCGACCGCCGCCGAGGAGAGCAGCGAAGCCGAAACGCAGGCTGAAACGGCGGAATCCGGCGACAAGTAGTGCAGTCCGTGCGGCGGAACGTGGTAGACTAGGTCTACTGCTCGTGTCGTGTTGCGTCACGCCGCCTCTGGTCCGCTCATCCGGCAGGATGCCCAGATGGCACACACGGATGAAGGGCCGGGGCGGCGTTCGTCGTGCCTGTCATGCTTTGTGCCGGTGCAGCACGCCATGTGGCTCAGAATTGGACAGGATCAGGGAGTTGACTATGCCTCGTAAGAGAATTCTGGCCGCTCTTTGTACCCTATGGGCCGTGCTGGCCGTCGCCGCGCTCGTCGTAGGCGTGACGCCAACGCGGGCCGCGCTGTTTCAAGGCTCACAAACGCTGACCATCGGTGTCATCGGGCCGGTGGACGGCCCCACGCTGCGCGGCGTCTCGCTCGCGGTTGACGACGCGAACGCGCGCGGCGTCACGCTGCCCACCGGGGAGCCGTTCACGCTTCAGGTGGTCGCCATTGATGCGGGTGACCAGGTGGAAGCCGCCATCCGCCAGCTTGTACAGACCAACGTCGTAGCGCTTTTCGGTCCGGACGACAACGCGGGCGCTGTGGCGAACCTCGTCGCCATGTCCACCGCCGATGTGCCGGTATTCACCGCCGCGACCTCGACCGACGTCCGCACCGGCGGCTTCCTGTTCCGCACGCGCGCCTCGGATAACGTGCGGATGAACGCGCTGGCCGATTTCATGCTCAACGATGTGGGCGCGCAGAACTTCACGGTCTACCAGGGCAACGACGACGCCGGATCGCCCACCGCCGCCTTCGCGCTGGCGCTGGCCACACGCGGCATTGCGGCCAGCCCGGTATTGCAGGACCCAACGCGCCCGGTTGCGGACGCCGTGCCGGTCCTGCTCCAGAACCAGCCCGATGCGGTGGTGGCCTTTGGCGAGCCGGCCCAGGTCGGCCAGCTATACGTTGCCCTGCGCGAAGCGGGCTTTGCGGGCGCGTTCGCCACGGATGTCGCCGCCGACCCGGATTTCAAGGCCGCGCTCCCGCCCATGCAGCGCAGCGGCATCTACGGCATCGCGGCCTGGTCTTACGCCTGGCCGACCGATGCAAACACGGATTTCCTGCTCAACTACGCGCGCACCTTCGGTGAGTTGCCCGATGCGCAGGCCGCCGCCGCCTACGACGCCGCCAACGGCCTGATCGCCATCATCGAGCGCGCCGGTTCGACGCCCAGCGCCGTGCTGGCTTCGATCCTGTCCACGCCGCCGCAAGAATCGCTCCAGGGCACGTTTAACCCGGCCCTGGGCGGCGGCGAGACGACGAACGACGTGCTGATCTTCGAGACGAACCTCAACGGCGCGCCATCGCCAGTGGCCCGTTACGCGGGCGCGGAGCGCCTGACGCTGGATGTCACGCCGCCCGCCACGCCCACGCCCGAAGCGAGCGCCACGCCCACCGAGCCGCCGCTGCCGCCCACGCCCCTGGCCAGCCCGACGCCCGCCGGCGTCATCGGCACGGTGCTGAGCGACTTCCTCAACGTACGGCCCGGACCCGGCGTTGTCTATCAGCCGGTGCTCGGCCAGCTTCAGCGCGGCGAGCAAGTGCAGCTGCTCGGCACAGTCCAGGGCTACCAGTGGTTCGTCATCAACTTCCGCGGCCAGCAGGCGTGGATCTCCGGCGACCCAACGCTGCTCAGCCTCTTCGGCGACGTGTTCTCGCTGCCGCTGGTTCCCATCCCGGCCACGCCGACGCCGATTGCCACCCCGACGCCCATCGCCACGGCGACGCCTATCACGGCCATCAACCTGGTGGCGGGCATCGTCGAGTACGGCACGCCGACCTGTAACGTGCCGTTCACGCTGGGCTTTGACGTGGCCAACCTGGGCACGCAGGCGTCGCCCGGCGGCTGGGTCAGTATGCGCGACATCCGGGTTGCGGACGGCCAGATCGTCATCGACACGGCGGCGCAGTTCCCGGCCATCGCGCCCGGCCAGACGGTGCGCGTCAACTTCCCGCTGAACATCAGCACCTACTACAACGAGACGCACCGCTTCTCGCTCATCATCGACGGGCTGAACCAAATCCCGGAGACGAACGAGGGCGACAACATCCGCGAAGTTGAGTACACGCTGCAACAGGGCGGCTGCCCGTAGACGCTGTCGTGAACTCTGAGCCTCACCCCCTGGCCCCCTCTCCACGCGGCGTACCGCGTAGAGAGGGGGAACGGCGCGGCGGTAGGGCCGGCGAACTCCCCTCTCTACGGCTGCCGGGGTCCCCTTTGGGGTGGCAGGCGTGGAGAGGGGCTGGGGGTGAGGTTCTTCTCCGCATTTTCAGATACACTCTGGGCGGCGCGCCTGCCTGACCGCGAGCTTCTCACTTGACCGGAGTCCACCCCCGCAGGCTATCTGGAGTATTGAATGGTATCGGTGCACGACATTTTCCCCTCTCCGTTCGGCTGGTGTGTGATTCCCCAGGGCGTCGTGACGCTGCGCGGCGGTGAAGAAGCGAACGTAGCCGCGTTTGAACTCGCCCAGTACCCGGTCACCAACGCGCAGTTTCAGCTGTTCCTGGACGACGCCGATGGTTATGCATCCGGCGAGTGGTGGAGCTTCTCACCAAAGGCGGCGCGCTGGCGACAGAGCCATGCCGCCTCGGACGTTCCCGACTCAGCAGCCACGCTGCCGCGCGTCTACGTGAGTTGGTACGAGGCGGTGGCCTTTTGCCAGTGGTTGAGCGCCAGGACGGGCGAGAATGTCATCCTGCCGACGGAGCAGGAATGGCAGCGCGCGGCGGAAGACGACGATGGCCGCACGTTTCCCTGGGGAGATGCGCCGGACATCTCGCGCTGCAACGCCAGCGAGAGCGGCATCAAGCGCCTGACGCCGGTGGATGCGTTCCCCACGGGCGCGAGCGCGTTCGGCGTGTTCGATATGAGCGGGAACGTGTCGGAGTGGTGCCTGAACGCCTTCAACGTGCCCGACGAGCTGGACATCGCCACGTTTTCCGGCGGGGAAGCGCGGGCCATGCGCGGCGGCTCGTATGGACTCAGCCTGCACAACGCCCAGGTGGCTTTCCGCAGCTTCAACCACCCGGCGGACCGCTTCGACTACCTCGGATTCCGGCTGGCCCGCCACCGCTGAGGCTGCCGGTTGCTACTCGGCGGCGGAATTGCCCAGAATCTCCGCCAGGCCCGCCGCGAGCGCCTCGACAGCGCCCTGGACCGGCTCGGAAAGCGGCGTGTCGAAATCGTCGGCGGCGGGCTGGATGCCCAGGATGCGCACCGGGCAGCCCAGGCTGGCGCTCAGGAACCCGGCGAACAATGGCAGCGGCAGCGCGTGCGTCGGCCCGCCCACGTCCGCCACCTCGTCCGGGTCGATCCAGCCGATTCCGCCCGGCTCCATGCCCATCTCGGCGGCGTCCAGGATCAGGATCAGGTGGGGCGCAAAGCGGCGCAGCGGCCCGGTGAAGCTCTCCGGCGCTGCGCCGGCGTCGAGCACGAGCAAACTTCCGCCCGGCGTGACACGCGCCATCAAGGCGCGCGCCGCCGCCGGTCCGGCGAAGTCGTCCCCGCGAAATTCATGGCCCACGCCCACCACCGCTACACGCGGCGGGCCGTCTGCGCTGTCAAGTTTCGGCAGCCGGCTCAGGGTGCTTCTCAGTAGATTTTGCCAGCAGCGATTCAAGGTCGGAGTCTCTGCCATAGGTCACAGTGAAGGGTTGTTTGCCGGTGGAAGCCAGCTCCCACTGCTCATCGGACATGTCGATGCAGGCGAACCGGCAATTTTGCACACATTGCGCGCAGAACGTGCAGCGGTCGGCGTGATAGCGCATCACGAAGCGCTTGTTGGCCTTGTCAATCGTGATCAGCTCGATTGCGTTCGACGGGCAATCCTTGATGCACAGCTGACAGCCGGTGCACTTTTCGGGGTCCCACACCAGCTTTCCCCGCAGCGCTTCCGGGGCCGGGTTCTTTTCGAAGGGATAGCGCTCCGTCGCGGGCCGCCGGAACAGCGACCGCAGCGCATCACGTAGCACAGCGTTGAGCCGGATTTCGCGCTTCACAGGTTCACCCCTGCACTCTTCAACACAATCAGGATCAGGAATTGGGCCAGCGCCAGAAGCGCCCCGTACCGCCACCAGGAGCCGACGGTCTGGTCGATGCGCAGCCGGACCAGCACGCTCTGCGCCACAGCGACGACGAGCAATAGGGCCAGCGTCTTGACCAGCCAGCCGAGTGGGTCGCTCACGCCGCCCAGGTAGAACGCCGCCATCAGCGTCAGGCCGATCACCAGCTCGACGGCCCGCGCCAGCTGGAAGATGCCCAGCCCCCGCCCGCTGTACTCGGTGAGCGCGCCCGCCACGATCTCGGTTTCGGCTTCCGGCGCGTCAAAGGGGGCCAGTTCCAGCTTGCCCATCAGCCCGAACAGGCCGACCACGAAGCCGATGGGCTGGGTGAGCAGCATGAGGGGCCGCGCGGCGGCAAAGTCGTTCACGCCGGCGATCTGCCACGTGCCCGCCACGAGCGCCGGGCCGAGCAGCGCCAGCAAGAACGGCGCTTCATACGAGAACAACTGCGTCAGCGTGCGCGTTGCGCCGATGCGGGCGAAGTAACTCGCCACGTTCGACCCGGCCAGCCCCAGCCCGATGGTGAGCAGGCTGAGCAGGTAGACCACGACGATCAGGTCGCCGGGGAATCTGTAGGCCGGCCCCAGGCCGAGGATGGGCACGTACAGCGCCGCCGTCAGCGCGCCCGCCAGCGCAATCACCGGCAGGGCCACGAACAGGAACCGGTTGACGCCCGCCGGGACCACTTCTTCTTTGGCCAGCAGCTTGAGCACGTCGGCCAGCGGCTGGAACCAGCGCGGCCCGACCCGGTTTTGCAGGCGCGCCACCAGCTTGCGGTCCGCCCACTGGTAGGCCAATCCGCTGGCGAGCAGGAACAGCCCACCCGGAAAGAACAACAAGACGGCCAGATCACGAATGACCACGTCCATAATCGCTCTTTTGTCCTATTCTCCCGATGCCCCACGCGGGGGCTTGCCGGGCGTTGCGCTCAGCAACAGCGGGCTGATGCGGGCCGCCCAGTTTCGAATGGTGTCCCAGTCCCGGAAGTCGCCCGGCGGCGCTCCGAGCTTGTGCACGGCCCGGCGGGCGAAATAGCCCAGGCGCGCCGCGTCGATCTCCCCTGCGAACAGGCCGATGTCCACCGGCTTCAGGTCGGGCAGGTCGCCCAATACCGGCTCAAGGTAGCCCAGCACCGTCTCACGGTTTTCGGGCGTGTCCTGCGCCATCGTCATGCTCACCACGAACAGCGCCAGCGGGCGGACGGCCAGCGCCTTCTGGTGGCGCTTCAGGAAGTGAACCGCTTCGGGCAGCCACTTCCCATCCCGGATGGCGCTGCCCAGCACGACGGCGACGTATTCGTCCAGGCCCGTCACATCCTGCGCCAGCCGCACATCGACGAAGACATCCGCCTGGCACAGGACGGCCCCCACCGTTTCGGCGACTTCGATGGTCGAGCCGAGGCGCGTCGCGTAAGCAACGAGTGCCTTGCGTGACATGGCCTGCGCTCCCGCCCGCTGCGCTGCTAACGCCCAGACTGGCCCAACTGCCGCAGCGCGTCCCAATCGAGGAGCGCCGGGTTATCCTGACCACGCCGGCGCAACACGACGGCCCGGTCGTTGCATGAGAAGCACGGGTCGATGCCGACCAGGATCATCGGCACGTCCGCCAGCTGATGCCCAAGCGACGTGGCCAGCACCGACGGCATGTTGCACAGCGTGGGCGTGCGGATCTTCACGCGCTCCGGCATGTCGGTCCCGTTGCTGCGGATAAAGTAGAACAACTCGCCGCGCGGCGCTTCGACCCGGCTCACCGTCTCGCCCGCTTTGATCTTGCGCGGCATACGCACCGTCAGATCGCCCGCCGGCAGGTTGTCCAGGATGGCGCGGATGAGCCGGTACGCCTCAAAAAGCTCCCGCAGGCGCACGCTGAAACGCGCTTCGAGGTCGCCTTCGCTCTCCAGGATCAACTCCGGGACGAAGGTGGTATACGCGGCATACGGCGCGTCAAGGCGAATGTCGCGGGCCACGCCCGATGCGCGCGCCGTCGGGCCGACCACGCCAAGCTGCTCGGCCTGGAGCGCCGTCATGACGCCGATGCCGTGTGTGCGCGCCCGGAAACGCGGGTCGTTCGTCACTTCGTCCAGGTAGTGTTTGGTCCGCTCTTCGAGGAAGTCGATTCCCTTGCGGATCGACTCGGCAATCTCCGGCGTCACGTCGCACTTCACGCCGCCCAGCACATTCGCGGAGTAGTTCACGCGGTTGCCGGTCAGCGCTTCGAGGATGTCCATGACCGTCTCGCGGTCGCGCCACGAGTACATGAACAGCGTATCAAAGCCCGCCTCGTGCGCGGCGACTCCCAGCCAGAGCATATGGCTATGAACGCGCTCCAATTCGGCCACCAGCGTGCGGATGGCCTGGGCGCGCGGCGGCGCACCGACGCCCGCCAGCTTTTCGACGCCCAGCACAAAGGCCGTGGCGTGCACGTGCGAACAGATGCCACACACGCGCTCCAGCAGGTAGATGTCCTGGGTGAAATTGCGCTGCTCGCACGCCTTCTCGATGCCACGATGCGCGTAGCCCAGGCGCGCCGTCGCCCCGGTGACGACTTCGCCATCGACGCTGAACTCGAAATGGCCGGGTTCTTTCAAGGCCGGGTGCTGCGGGCCGATAGGGACGATGAATTTGTCGAGCCGCGTCCCGATTGCTTGCTTTTCCGACATAACCTCTCTCCTCGCGCCTGGTTCCACCGTGTTTTAAGGTCTGCGTGCCATGCGGACGCGCGTCATGCCGTCTCCGGCGTGGCCTCTTTGGGCAGCGCGGGCGCTGTGAAGTCTTTGCGCAGCGGAAACGCGCCGTTCGGCCAGTCGTCCGGCAGAAACAGCTTGCTCGGATCGGGCGTGCCCTCGACCGTGATGCCGAACATCTCGGCCAGCTCACGCTCAAAGAAGCTGGCGGACGGGATCAGGCGGCACACGGTCGGCACGCTCGCCGCGTCGTGCGGGATGGCCACGCGCAGTGTGAGCACCGCCGCGCCCTGCCCGAACTGGTACAGCACCTCGAACTGCCCCGCTTTGCCCAGGTCCAGCCCGGTGATGGCGATCAGGTATCCCCAGCGCGCGTCAAGGATCGCTTTCACCGCCGCGAGCAGGTCGCCGGCCTCGATGCTCAGGTCCAGGCGGCCCGGCTCCGGCAGGTCGCTCTTCTTCGTCCAGGGCAGCAATAGCTCGCCTGCCTGCTGCAAGGGCCGATCCGTGCTCAGCGCCGGAGCGGCGCTCGCCTCGCTCGTCGTCTGTTCAGGTTCACTGCTCATGAGCCGCCGGTTCCTTTAACTTGCCCAACAGTTTCACCACGCCGTCGATGATGGCTTCCGGGCGCGGCGGGCAGCCCGGCACGTACACATCCACCGGGATGACCTCGTCAATGTGCCCGACCACGTTGTAACAGCCCTGGAACGCGCCGCCGGAGATGGCGCACGAGCCGACGGCTACCACAAAACGCGGCTCCGGCATCTGCTCGTAGATGCGCTTCAGCCGGTCGCGCGCCTGGAGCGTCACCGGGCCGGTGCACACCAGCACGTCGGCATGGCGTGGGCTGCCCTGGAGCTTGATGCCAAAGCGCTCCACGTCGTAACGCGGCGTGAGCGTGGCCAGGATTTCAATATCGCAGCCGTTGCACGAGCCGCTATTGAAGTGCACCAGCCACGGGGAGTTGATGCGCGCCCAGCTCTTGATCTGTTCCAGCGCGTTCTGCATTGTTTCGCCCAAAGAGAGCATAATCCGTGGTCCCTTCTACCCCAGCATGAGCGCGACGAGCACGAGGATCATCCCGACCAGATACACACCCGCCAGCGGCGTCAGCCCACTCGTCGCCAGGATCAGCACGCCCAGGTGCAGCATGGCGAAAAACAGGGCGATGACGAAAAAGGGCCGGTAGCCGGGAATGCCCTGCACGTCGGGCGGCGCTTCACCGCCCGCATACGCGCTGATTTTCAGCGCATTCGTCGTGCCCGGCCCGGCCAGCGTGCGCCCGGCCCGGTTCAGGATGGCCACCAGCCCGATGTAGATCAGGAACGCCAGCGGCGGCGCGAGCAGAATGCCTTCCATAAGTGTCCTCTTTGTTCCCTCACTGCCTTACGGCACAACGGGCACGCGGAACAGCAGCCCGACCAGGTAACCGACCAGCGCGCTGGCCGTCCCGATGATGGCCATTTCCAGCCCGCTTTTGCCCGGATTGCCGACGTAGATGCGCGCCTTGTACGCGCCGACCAGGAACAGCACCAGCGCCGAGATGGCGATGGCGACGACCATGCCCACGCTCACCGGCAGGAAGACGAACGGCATCAGCGGGATGAGCGAGCCGATCACGGCGGACAGGCCGACGATGATCGCGGAGCGCAGCGCCGTCCGGCGGTTCACCGGGCGCAACTGGTGCTCTTCGGCCATCATCACCGCGACCCACACATCCGGGTTAGCCGTGATGGTGTCCACGATGTGATCGAGCAATTCGCCCTCAAAGCCTTTGGCGCGGTAGATGTCGTAGATTTCCTCGCGCTCGACATGGGGCGCATGGCTCAGGTGGCGGTATTCGCGCTCCCGCTCGCTCTCGTAGAAGTCGGCGTCGGCCAGCGTCGAGGTGTACGCCACCGCGCCCATCGACACCGACTCGGCAAAGGTCGCGGCCAGCCCGGCCACCAGCACGATGCGCGTATCGGATGTGGCCGCCGCCACGCCCAGGATCACGCCCAACACATTGACCAGCCCGTCCTGCCCGCCCAGGATGATGTCCGAGAGCGACGAAACGCGGCGGTGTGGGTCGCGCCGGGTGTGGTGATCGACCTCGGACTCGTACGTCCGGGGCCTCTCCGGGACCGGCGCTGCATATTTCACAGTCATTACAGCCTCATCACTTCCCTGTTTCACATGCCCAGGCCCAGCATCAGCGCCGAAGCCGCATCGCCGCTCAGCCCACCGGCTAACGACGGCGCAACGCCCAGGATGATGACCGCTGCCGCCAGGATCACGACGGGGACGAGCAACTCCCAGCGCAGCGGCGCGCCGTCTTTCACTTCGGGCGACGGCTCGTGGCGGTACATGGCGTTCACCAGCGGCGCGTAATAGGCCAGCGACAGCACGCTATTGAGCGCGGCGAAGACCATCAACGCCTGAATCCAGGCGTCGCCCGTCCCGAAGCCGCCGACGAAGATCTGCCACTTGGACATGAACCCGGCCAGCGGCGGCAGACCGCCCAGGCCGAGCAGCGCGATGCTCAGGCACAGCGCCAGCAGCGGATAACGCGACGCCGCGCCGTTCAGGTGCTCTGCGGTGAGCACGTCATGCCGCCCGCGCCGGATGAGCAGGCCGTACATCAGCGCGCCGACGGCAAGAAACGCCAGCCCTTTCATCAGCCCGTGGTTGAGCATGTGGAAAAAGCTGCCCTGCGCCGCCGTCGCATCGCCGCTGTGCAGGCTCGCGCCGAGGCCGATCAGCATGTAACCCATGTGCGCCAGGCTCGAATAGGCGAGCAGGCGCTTCACCTGCGTCTGGCGCAGCGCCAGCAGGTTGCCGCCGATCATGTTAATCGCGCCGAAGAGCATCAACACGACGCCCCACGACACGTTCGCCCCGGCCAGCGCCCCGAACGTGCGCAGCAGGGCGATCAGCCCGGCTTCGATGACCACGCCGGACAGCATGGCGCTGATTCCACTCGGCGCTTGCGAGTGCGCGTCGGGCAGCCACGTGTGCATCGGGATCATGGCGATCTTCACGCCAAAGCCGATGGTGAACAGCGCGCCCGCCAGGATGGCCAGCCCACGATCCGCGAACCGGACGCCGCTTAGGCTCAGGTCGCCCGTCCCGGCCAGCACCACGGCGACGCCCAGCAGCACCAGCCCGGAGCCGACCGCACTCTGCACCAGGTACTTCACGCCCGCCTCAAGCGACGCGCTACGATCCTTGTAGAAGGCGACCAGCAGGTACGACGAGACGGCCATCGTCTCGAACCACACCCACAGGTTGAACACGTCTGCGGCGCATGACAGGCCGATCATGGCCCCGATCATGACCAGCAGCATCGTGTAGTATTTTTCCTGCCCCGCCTCGCCGGCCATGTACGGGCCGGAGAACAGGACCACCGCCGTGCCCAGGCCGAGCGCCAGCCCGGAGAGCAGCAGGCTCATGCCGTCCAGCCGGAGCGCGACCGCCCCGACGGTGACGATTTGCTGGCCCGACGCGGCAAAATCCCGCGCGGCCAGCCCATAGGCGGCCCAGGTGAGCGCCAGCAGCGCCAGCGCCAGCCAACGCGCGCCGGAAACATGGCCCGCGTCGTGCTCACGCCGCGCAGCGCGCCATTCCAGCCGCCCTTCCAGGTACACGAGCGGCGAGAGCGCGATGGGCAGCCCGATCAGGCTCAACAGTGCTGCCGGGTTCATAGCGCGCCTCCCGCCAGGATAAAGAGGACGATCATCAGGCCAATCAACCCCAACGTAATGCCCGCCACATTCCAGCTCAGGACGCCGGTTTGCGTCAGGCGCAACAGGCCCGCCGCATCCTGGGTGAGCTTCACCGCGTTGCGCGTCAGCCAGCTAAAGCCAAAGTCCTGCGCCGCCCATTGCGCGGGTACGTCCAGCAGTGTTGTGAGACTTTTGAACGCGCCCCGCCCGAACCAGAGCAGGATGCCGACGGCGATCACCGCCAGCGCAATGAGCGTGATCGGCGCGCCGACCACTTCCGTGATCATGTCGCCCGTGGTCAGCGCGTGAATGTCGTGCGTCGGCAGCGTGTTGTGCAGCACAGCCGCGAACGGCCCGGCCAAGAGCCAGGTCAGGAACGTGCCCGCCGCCAGCACGATCAAGGAGACGCGCATCGCCGGCCCGGCGTCGTGCACGCGCCGTTTGACGCGCTCGCCGCCAAAGAAGACCAGCCACACCATGCGCGTCGCGTACAGCGCCGTGATGCCCGCCACCGCGACCATGATCACGAGCGACCACGTCGGGCTGTGCGCCAGACCGGCTTCCAGGATCAGTTCTTTGCTCCAGAAGCCGTTCAGGACGGGCAATCCGGCCAGCGCCAGCGCGCCGATGATGAACACGTTGCGCACGATAGGCATCTGCTTGCCCAGCCCGCCCATCTCGCGCATGTCCCGCGTGCCGGCGGCGTGAATGACCGCGCCTGCGCCGAGGAACAACAGCGCCTTGAACACGGCATGGCTGAACAGGTGCATCTGGCTGGCGAAAATGCCGCCCGCGCCCACGGCGTACACCATGTAACCAAGCTGGCTGACCGTCGAATAGGCCAGCACGCGCTTCAAATCGTGCGCCACGAGCGCCATGAGCGCCGCCAGCAGCGCCGAGATCGCGCCGACGGCGATGACCGTCTCTTTCCAGCCGGGAATGCCCTCAAAAGCCGGGTAGAAACGCGCTAGCAGGTACACGCCTGCGTTGACCATCGTCGCGGCGTGGATCAGCGCGCTGACCGGCGTGGGCGCTTCCATCGCGCCCGGCAGCCACGTCTGGAACGGTACTTGCGCCGACTTGGCCGCCGCGCCGAGCAGGAAGCCGAAGCCGACCAGCGCCAGCGTCGCGGCGGGCAACGTCTCCGCGCTCGTCAGGAACGTGGCGATGTCATACGTGCCCAGCGTGCTCTGGACGAGCAAAATGCCCGCCAGAAGTCCCGCGCCGCCGATCTGGGTCATGACCAGCGCGCGCACGCCGCCCGCCACCGCCTTCGGATCGTCGTTGTGGAACGCGATCAGCGCATACGAACACAGCGCCGTGATCTCCCAGAAGATGAAGAGCATCAGCAGGCTTCCGGCCAGCACCAGCCCGGCCATCGCCCCGATGAAGAGGAGCACCAGCGCGTAATACCGCCCCAGGCTCTTTTCACCCTTCATGTAATCCATGGAGAAGATCACCGCCAGCGAGCCGATCACCTCGGCCACCGCCGTGAGGAACACCGCCATGCCGTCCGGCACGAAGGTGAAGTCCCCAAATACGCCGCCCAACGCGACGGTCAGCGCTGCGCCGGTCTGGGCCAGAGGAATGAGCGCCAGCGCGGCGACCGCCCCGGCGACCGAAAAGGCCACGGCCAGCATGTGCTGCTCGCGCGGGCGGCTATCCCCGGCCACCAGCACGCTCAACGCGCCGAGCCAGGGTAACAAGAGCGCCGCCAAAATCAACAGGGCTGTCATGAGCAACAAATCCCTACACTTTAGGCTGTTCTAGCCAGCTACTTGCGCAGTTCGGAAAGGGCGCGCACGTCGAGCGTGCCGACGCGCTGCTTGACCTGCATGACCAGCGCCAGCGCCACCACGGCGACAATCGTATCGGCCACGATCACGGTGATGGCCAGACTCTGGCTGATCTGCAGCTTGCCGCTCACATTCCCGGCCACCACGAGCGCCAGCACCGCGCCTTTGACCAGGATTTGCAGCGCCACCACGACCTTGATCAGGTTCCGCGTGAGCAGCAGCCCGTACAGCCCGACGCCGAACAGGCCCAATACGCCCACCAGGGCGATAGAAAGCGGCGAGTCGAACATCAGACCGGCTCCTTCTCCAGCGGCATGTCGATCACTTCACCGGGCGCGGCGATAGCCCTGCCGTTGTGCCCGTCATG